>JANQIE010000018.1 GCA_028282295.1 Desulfobacterales bacterium
ATTTAAAATAATGGCGTAGCCATTCATGTTCTTGCGACGTAGCAAGGCTACGCCTGCGGTTTCAAATTCGCTGCGGCCTTGGCCTGAACCAAAATCTACCATTGACTGCTGCAAAGACAAATAGAGCAATGAAAAAAACTTTCCTGAAGTGGCTTTGCCTTCTTCTCGGCCTGGCGCTGATCATCTGCGTCAGCGGTATCATCATTGCGTTGGCTTTGCCGGGGTATATCGAAAAGAACATTGTACCCCGCCTGATCGAAGAGTTGGGCGTGGACCCCAAAACGCCGGCCAGCCGCATCCCGATTCGCCGCGTCGGTCTGACCGGCGCCGATTTGGGGCCGCTCACCTTCGGCCCGGCGCAAAACCGATTCGAAGTTGCGTCCCTGCAGGTCAATTATCGCCCCTGGGGCCTGCTGCAGCGTCGTATCCAATCGATTGTGGTCAGCGGTTTGAACACCAACGTCACCGTCACCGCCACCGGTGTGCAAATCAACGGCCTGGCGCTGCCGTTCAATGCCGGCACAGCAAAAGAGAAAAGCAAACCGGCACGGATCGACCTGAAAGGGCTCCTGCCGTTCGTCCTGGAACGCGTGCAGGTGCGCAATGCCGCCGTCCGCTTGACCTGGCGACAGCGGCGTATCCATATTCCCTTTGACCTGGAACTGGCTACGGCCCAACTGCCGTCCGGCAGGCTCAAGGCCGAAGCGGTGTTGCGGCCGCGCGGCAACCGCATCACCGTTCAGGCGGCCGCCGACAGCGACCAGAACGACATGAAGGTGACCGTCACCGGAGACAGCCTGTGGGTGGACGGATTTGCCGACCTTTGGGACGCCCATCCGGATCTGGATCTGGCAGCAACGATGGCTGTCTCGGCCGACGCGCAATTCCGGCTTCAGCCCTTTGCCGTGCGGCAGGCTGCTGTGACCGGCCGGATGCACCGTTTGCGGTTTGAACACCAAGGCGTCAAATTGGGCAACTCACGGGATGCCCATGGCCGGGAAGTGCCGGTGCAACTATCGATCAAGACCGCCAACACGGCTGCTTGGCAAGCCGCCTGCTCATCCCTTTTGATCCGGCAACCGTTCCCGGCTCCGGTATTGATCGAGGACCTCCGGGCGAACATCCGACGCACCGGTCACACCCATGAAATCGATTTAACGGCCCGGTCGCAATTACCGCTACCGGACAAGGGGCTGCCGCTGCCCGGCGGGTTTTCTGTGGCCACCCCGATCGAGCATGCCTGGACCGTGCGCGGGACGCTCGATCAAGATGACGACATGACCCTGAAGCTTGAAGCACGGCCCCCGGAGACCGCATCCGCCCCGGGTCTGGTCGTCTCGCATCCGCAAGCAGCGTTAAACGCCCAAAGTCCCACGCTCAACGCGAACGTTAAGATCGGCCGCGACAAAGTGGAAGGGGAATTTGCATTTACAACCAAACGTATTCGCGCCCAAGCCACCCAAGGGACGGCAACGTTGGCCTCGATGTCCGTAAACGGCCGCATTGGGGCTGACGCAGGTCAAACCGGCCCCGGTCGCAGCGTCACCATCACCGTGCAGGCGGACGACGTGCAATTGAAAAACAACGGCCGGGTCCTCAAGGCGCCCCGGGTCAACCTGAAGGCCGGGGGCAGCCTGCCGTCGGCGACCCAACCCTTGGCCCTGACCGGCACCTTGCAATGGTCACAAGGCCGCTATTCAGACCCTGCCGGTCGGACCCATGCCGGCGGTCTGGCCCTGACCCTGCCGGTCGTCTGGCCGCCGGCCAAGGCCGCTCCGGCCGGCAAGTTTTCCATCCGCAAGGTGGTTCGCGGCAAACAGGACCTGGGCGGGCTCCAACTCACGCTACGGCAAACCCCGCAGGGCATCCGCTTTAACGGACGACACCGGAGTAAACTTTTGACCGGATTGAACGTCCGAATGAGCGGTCGGGTCGAATTATTTGACGGGCCGGTCAACGCGCGGTTTGAGTGGCGTTTGCCGGCGTATCGACCACCTGCGGCAATCGACCTGGGCCGGTGGCTGCCCGCCGCCGTCGGCATAACCGTAAACGGCACGGTCGCCTTGACCGGTCAGGCCCGCTGGGGTTCCGCAGGTCCCACCGCCACGGCGATGCTGACAATGCGCGATGGACGGTTGGCCCAAACCGCACAGCAGGTGACCCTGGACGGTATCGACATCGATTTGAAGATGGATGATTTGATGAAGCTGAAAAGCGCACCGCAGCAGACCGTCACCATAAAAACGATCCAATGGGGCAAATTGGCGCTTCAGGATTTCAGCATGGACTATCAAACCGAACCCGGCCAGATTCTGTTTATTGAAAAGAGCCGTTTCCGATGGGCCGGCGGCGTGGTCAACACCCAGTCCCTGCGCCTCTCCCCGCAAACCGAGCGCTATGCCCTGACCCTGTTTTGCGACCGCCTGAATCTGGCGCAGGTGTTGGCGCAGCTTGGCGCCGCCGAGGCCCAGGGCGACGGTACCGTGAACGGCAGTATTCCCTTGCTGTTCAGCAAAAAAAAGTTGATCTTTGAGGACGGATTTTTATACTCCACGCCGGGCAAATCCGGCACCATCAATTTAACCGGTGCGGAGGCGTTGCTTAAAAGGGTGCCGAAGAATACACCCCAATTCGGCCAGCTCGATCTGGCCCTGGAAGCGCTAAAGGACTATGCCTACAAGTGGGCCAAGGTTAACCTGAAAACCGAAGGGGAAGAGTTGCTGCTGTTGTTGCAACTGGACGGCAAACCCAACCGGAAGTTGCCGTTTGCCTACGATCGCAGTCTGGGGATGTTCAAACGCATAAAGGGCGAGGGGCAATCCGATTTTAAAGGGATCGGCCTCGATGTGAATTTCAGACTTCCATTGGAAGAAATACTAAAATATAAAAACCTGCTAAACCAACAGTAATTCAACTAAAGGAGTAACCGATGCTAAAAAAAGCGATCATCGTATCTGTTGCGGCATGGCTTGCTCTGGCGACCCTGGCATGCCAGACCAAACATCAAGTCGAAACCGTACACAAGGTCGAAGTCGCGCCGATGCACATCACCATCGACGTCAACGTCAGGGTTGACAAGGCGCTGGACGATTTTTTCGGTGATTTGGACGAGGCTGAAAAAGAGCTTGAGGACAAAACCCCCCAATAAAGCAAGCAAGGAGGTTAATTCATGTTGAAGAAAACAACTTTATCGATAGTGGTCATCATCGCGTTTTTCAGTACGGCCGTCGGCATGTCCTGGGCCCAGGGGATCAAGGAGCGGATGCGGTCTCGTTTGCCGGCCATTTCCGAAATGAAGGGCAAGGGGCTCGTGGGTGAAAACAACCGGGGGTATTTGCAAGTACTTCCGGGTAAAAGCGCCCCCGCACAAATCGTGCAGGCTGAAAACGCCGACCGGCGCGAGATCTACCAAGCCATTGCCAATCGGGAAGACACGTCGCTTGAGGTGGTGGAAAAACATCGCGCCCGGCAAAACGCCGCCAAAGCCAAAGCCGGTCACTGGTTCCAAAATGCCGGCGGCCAGTGGGTGCAGCGATAGTTTTACGCGAGCCCTAAGTGCCGGGCCGGCGCCAATTCGTATCGAACCCCAGGCGGTGCAACCGTGCAATCGCCTCGGCGATGCCGTAGCCGACCGTTGCAACACTGTGCGAATCATCGCCCGGCACCACCGCAATTCCTAATCGGCGCGCCTCTTCCAGGATCGGACGGCTGATGTACGGCTCGTCGGCGCCTTTGTAAAGGGCGCGCGTATTCAGATCCAGAATCAGGTCGAACTGTTTTATCTTTTCCAGGTTGCGCATAAACTTTTCACGGACCGTCGGCAGTTGCAGGTGCTGCCGGTAGTTCGGATCGAAAATGCGAATCAGGTCAAAGTGACCGATGACTGCGGGACGCAGGGCCTCGATCATCTGCAACTGGCAGTCAAAGTAATCACAATAAAGCTGGGCCGGATTGCCGGCGTGCCGCATTGTTTGCCGGTAGGCATCCGCGTCGAAATCAAAGTTCAGATCGTAAACATGGTGAACCGATCCGACCAGGTAATCCGGCTCGAAGGTGTCCACCAGGGTGTTGATCCAGTCGATCGTGCCGCAATAGGTCTCGGTCTCCATGCCGACCAGCAATTGGATTTCGTTTGCATGGCGCGCCTTTAGCCGCCGCGCGGTTCGGATAAACGCGGCAAAACGGTCATATAAATGCTTGGCGCTCAGATCGGCGGCCACCTCATCCGGATAGCGAAAAGCATCATTGACCGGCGGCATGTGTTCAGTGAGTCCAACCCATGTGAACCCCTTTTGAATATAGGTTTTGACCAGCGCCTCCAACGAATCCGTGGCATGCTGACAGAACTCACCGCTGTGCCCCCCGTGAACCGATACCAATTGTGTGTCTTTGCTCAGTGACATTTTAGTTTTCGCCATTATGTTAGAAGTAGTCAATTAAGCACCGCATAAAAACTAGAACGCTTTTTATCATAGCCTGTTGAAGGTGCAACCATTATTGTTTCTTATGTAAGGGGAGGGTTCAGCATGCAAAAGCAAGAACAAGTCAACCAGACCATCGCCGGTCGCCTGCATCAACTGGTCGACATGTTGCCGCGGCAACGCCAGGTCAGTTTGTTAAAAGAACTCGAAGGTGAGATGCCCGCCGAAAAACGCCGGTTTCCGCGCGAAGCACTCAATATCGCGGTCGATTACACCGCCAACGATCGCATTTACCGCGACTTTATCAAAGATTTGAGTGCCGAGGGCGTTTTCGTGGAAACCCGCCGGCATTTAACCATCGGACAGCATGTTGTACTGGCGTTCGCGCTACCCGAATCGCAGATTCCCATCAAATTTGTGGGCGAAGTTGTCCGGTCCACTGCCGACGGTGCCGGGGTAAAGCTGAAATGGCAGGACAATCACTGAATTTGGTTACCCACAAAATCCAAGTTAGTGTCCATCCGGAAATAGTAGATTTTGGCCCAGGCCAAGGCCGCAGCGAATTTGAAACCGCAGGCGTAGCAAGGCTACGTCGCAAGAACATGAATGGCTACGCCATTATTTCAAATTCGTGAGAACGCCGGTCTGGGCCAAAAGATGCTATTTCCGGATAGACACCACCTAACATTAGGGGCTATCCAGAGGTTGACCTAAAAGCACCTTATGAGGTTGTTCATGAGCAAAAGAATGGCCCATGTTGTACTTGTTTTGGTTGATATTCTAGCTTTGTTTGCTATTTGGCTGGGTTACGATGAGATCAGACGGGTATTTATTGGAATTGTCAATTCTGCTGATATTATTAGTTTCAACAACAGGACCGGCTTTCTTTTTGTCGCTATAATTGTGCCGATTACGCATTCTTTCGCGGTATGTCATCATTATTGGTGGCAAAAGGCTCTCAAAAAAAAAGCAACTCTTGTCAATTGGTCGTTCATTGTCCTGGGTCTCGTTGTTTTCGCATCGGCCTTTTTGATATCAACCCATATTCAGACTTACGTTGAAAAGGCGGGTTATCAGCATTGCCCCAAGGGTGATGATAGAATGACCTTTTCCACCTATCTTGTTTATACGAAAGATGCTGCTATTTGTCGCCAACTCACCGTTGAAAATAAGAAAGAAATTAAAACTAAGGATGAGTACCGCTAGAAAGCTGTTTTTTCTGTTTTTTGTGCTGAGGCGAATATGAGTAAAAAAAAGGCGTTAATCGTGCTTACGGTTATTAACTTATTAGCCCTTTGGGCCCTTTGGCTGGGCTATAACGAGTTTAATGAGGTTTTTACAGGTGTCGCCAGATTTGCCGACACTGTTTCGCTTAATAATAGAATCGGATTTTTTCTTGTCGGCATAGGTGTTCCGATAGGATATGTTTTTACACTCTGCGATCATTTCTTTTTGCACAGATTTTTTGAAAAAAAAGCCCCTTGGGTTAATGGGGCGTTTATCACGCTTGGAATAGTTTTACTCGCAAGCGCTATTTTTATGTCAGTATTTATGCGAACGTATGTTGAGAGGGCGGGCTATCTTCATTGTCCCCAGGCCGACGAGCGAATGACTTTTATCACATATCTTATGTATACGAAAAATTACGAAATATGTAGCCAACTCGTTGAGGGAAAAAGGCAAAAATAATGTTGAGCATTACTTCTGGAAGTTGACGGGAGCATAATCGGGCGCGCCTTCAGGCTCGATATCAAAAACCCGTTGAGATCGATTTTCGATGCAATCTTTTTTTTGCCAAATCAAATATCGTGTTTTAAGTTTTCGTTAAGTGTTTTAATACCTTAATTTAAATGACAGCATGCCTTAATTCTTAATTTCCAATTCTTCATTCTTAATTGCTCAAGGGGGGGCGGCGTGAAAAAATTCTCATCCGATGGTGCCACCGGAACCACCAATACCGATGTTTTGCTGGGGGCTCATTTTTCCATTGCCAAGGGGCTGCACAAGGCGGTTTTCACCGCGCAGGACTATGGTTGCACGGCGTTGCAGATTTTTACCAAAAATGCCAACTCCTGGCGCGAAAAAACGGTGACGGCGGATCAGGTGGTGCGTTTTCAGACGGCGGTGGCGGAAACCGGAATCCGTGCCATTGCTGCACATACGTCCTACCTGATCAATCTGGCCGCACCCGACGCGACCAAGCATGCCAAATCGTGCGAGGCCCTGAAACAGGAACTCATCCGTTCGTCGCAACTGGGCCTGCCGTTTGTGGTGCTGCATCCCGGTGCGCACATGGACGACAGCCCCGAGGCCGGGTTGCAACGGATTGTTGACAGCATCAACCATATCTTTTCCCAGGTGAACGGCCTGACCACCCGTTTGTTGCTCGAAACCACCGCCGGGCAGGGATCGAGCATCGGCCACAGGTTTGAGCAGATCGCCGAAATGCTGGCCGGTATCGAAAACCGGGAGCACATCGGCGTTTGCCTCGACACCAGCCATATCTATGCGGCGGGTTACGATTTGGGTGATCGGGCGTCGTGCGATGAGACTCTGGCTACTTTTGACCGCGTCATCGGGCTCGACCGGTTGTTTTTTATTCATCTCAATGATTCCAAAAAAGCGCTGGGCAGCCGGGTGGATCGTCATGAGCATATTGGCCGGGGCGAGATCGGCGACGAGGCGTTCAAGTTCTTCATGACCGCACCCCAATTGCGGGCCGTTCCCAAGGTTATCGAAACCCCCAAGGGCGACAAGCAGTCGCCCGACTACGATCGCCAAAACCTGGACCGGCTGCGCGCCTTTGCCTCGGCGTAATTGCCGGTTGGCGTGCCCTGCGGCGGTGGCAGGTGAAGTGATCGCACAACACACATAAATGTTTCAAGGAGAATACCATGAACAAGTGGGTGAAATGGGGGCTGCTCGTCGGTGCCGGCCTTGTGGGGCTTTTCGTGGCGGCGCTGGTGACGGTGTCGCTGCTGGTCGATGTCGATGATCTTAAACCACAGGTCGAAAAGGCCGTGGCATCAGCCACCGGCCGCACGTTTACCATGGGTGATGACCTTGATCTGAGCATTTTCCCCTGGATCGGGGTGGCCCTTTCGGATGTGCAGTTGGGCAATGCGGCCGGGTTTACGGGACCCAGCCTGGCACAAGTGGAGGCGGTGGAGGTGCGCTTGCGGTTCTGGCCGCTGCTGTCCAAAAAGATCGAAGCCAAACGTATTTTCATCAAACGGCCGCGCATTGTGCTGGAGAAGAACAAAAAAGGCGTCGGCAATTGGGAAGACATCGGTGCGGCCGGGCCGAAGCCGGAAGAACCCGCCGGCCCCAAATCCTCCTCCGAAAGCGCGGGGCCGCTGTTGGCCGACGTGCAGATCGCCGAATTTGCCATTGTGGACGGCACGGTGCTGTGGATCGACGCCGTGAACGATGTGCGCCAGGAAGTTTCCAAACTGAACCTGACATTGCGCGATATCTCTTTTACCAGACCAATGGCAGTCAATTTCATGACCCTGATCAATCAACAGCCGGTCAGCCTCGAGGGGCAGATCGGCCCCACCGGTACCGAGCCGGGCAAACAACCGATCCCTTTTGATCTGGCGATCAGCGCACTACGGCAATTCAATGTGCGCTTCAAGGGGCAACTCGACTCGGTCCTCACCGCTCCCCAGATCAATCTGCAAGTGGATGCGGAACCCTTCTCACCGCGCAAACTGCTGGCGGCCCTGAACATCCCGATGCCGGTGCAAACTACCGATCCCAAGGTGCTTGAAAAGGTGGCCCTGAACGTGGCGATTGCCGCGTCGCCCCAAGCGGTCAGTCTGAGCAACGGTGCCTTGCAATTGGATGATTCCAAGGTGACTTTTGACGTCAAGGCGTCCGAGTTCGTCAAGCCCAATCTGGCGGCTGCTGTGGTTTTGGACCAGATCGATCTGGACCGCTATCTGCCGGCCAAAGATAACGCTGCACAAGGCGAAACGCCGAAACCGCCGGCCACGCAAAAAGCAACGCAATCTGAACCGATCGACTATCAGCCGTTGCGCCGGATGATCGTCGATGCCAAGCTCAAAATCGGTTCCCTGAAAGCCAACGGCGCCCGGGTCAAGGATGTTGACGTGCATCTGTCCGGCAAGGACGGGGTGTTCGACCTCAAGACCCTGGCGGTTAAATTGTACCAGGGGGCCCTGAACGGCAGCGGACAGGTGGATGTGCGCGGCAAGCGTCCGAAATCACGGATCACATTGAACACCGACGGCGTGCGCGTGGGGCCGTTGCTGAGCGATGTGCTGCAAAAAGATTTTATCGAGGGCACCACCAAGGCCGCCGTGTCGCTGTCCATGACCGGCGATACACCGGAAATGATCAAAAAGACCCTGTCCGGCAAGGGCGACCTGTTGTTTACCGACGGCGCGATCAAGGGGGTCGATCTGGCCGGGATGATTCGCAATGCCCAGGCCGCTCTGGGGTTGGCGCAAAAAGTGACCGAGAAACCGCGCACCGATTTTAGCGAACTGCACTGCCCGTTCACCATTGACCGCGGCCGCTTCAAAACCCCGCAGTCGGGCCTGAAATCCCCTTTGCTGCGCCTGCTGGCCGTGGGGCAGGCCCATTTGGTGGATGAAACCCTTGATTTTCGCATTGAACCCAGACTGGTGGCCACCATTGTCGGGCAGGGCGACACCCAAAAAAGGACCGGTTTGCAAGTGCCGTTGATTGTGTCGGGAACGTTTACCAAACCCTCCATCAAACCGGACCTCAAAGCGATGGTGCAAAAGGGTCTGACCGACCCGCAGCGGGTTTCCGAAATACTGGGCGACAAAAAGGCGGCCGAGCCGATCGGCAATATTCTCAAAGGCGCCCAGCAGTTTTTGGGCGCGCCTCAATCCGGGACCCAACCCGAGGGCGACCCACCGCCGGAAAAAAAGGCCGCAGAGGAACCGGTGAAGAAAGCCATTGAGGGATTTATGAAAGGGTTTCCGTTTGGCGGGAAGCAATGAGAGTAGCGGTGAAAATGATAAATGCCAAAGGCTGAATTTCAATTGAATGTCAAATGTCGCAATGTCAAACGATCGGGTGTTGCGTGCCGGTCCGATTTGGCATTGGCATTTGGATTTGATTTGAAATTTTGAATTTGGCATTTGACATTATAACAGACAACAAGGAGATATTATGCCCAAACGCATTTTCGCTAGTTGCTTGTGCATCAGTCTGATTTGCGCACTCTTGCCCCTTGCCGGGCATACCGGTTGGGGGGATTTTTTCAAAGGGCTCACCGACGCGGTTAAATCCAAGCCGGCGCTCAGTGAAGGGGACATCGTCGCCGGTCTGCGCGATGCGCTCAAGGTCGGGGCCGGCAACGCGGTTCAGGGGGTTTCGAAGCTCAACGGCTACTATCAGAATCCGTCAATCAAGATTCTGTTGCCCGAAAATGTTCAAAAGGCCGAGAAAACGTTGCGCATGGTCGGTTTGGGGCAGCAGGTGGACGCCTTTGAACTGAGCATGAATCGCGCGGCGGAAAAGGCCGCGCCGGAGGCCAAGGCGTTGTTTTGGGACACTATTAAACAGATGCGCTTTGCCGATGCCAAAAAAATCCTCAACGGCCGCGAAAATGAAGCCACCCTGTATTTTAAGGATAGAACCCACACCAAATTACAGGACCGTTTCAAGCCCCTGGTGCATCAGGCCATGGCCGACGTCGGGGTGACGCGCAATTACCAGCGTTTGAACGACAAAATGCGCACTCTGCCTTTTGTGGACCGTTACAGTTTCGACCTGGACGGATACGTCACCAACAAGGCGCTGGAGGGGCTGTTTTTCATGCTCGCGCAGGAAGAAGCCAAAATCCGCAAGGACCCGGCCGCCCGTGTCACCGATATCCTCAAAAAAGTGTTCGCCGCTTCGAAGTAAACGGCCGTCGGGCCGGCCCGTCCTGCAATTCTACCCGGCGGCAAGGGTGGGGTGGGCCGTGCCCACCGACAGAACGATTTGCAAATGCGGCTACTCTCGCGGGCCACTGGCCGGATGAACACGCGCAAGGTTTACAAACGCAGGTGTAAATGCTATCTAACCCCTCACTTTCGGTAGCGCGGTAGCGGGTGTGACGTATCCCCAAAATCCCCATTATTTCCAAAACAAAATAGGACAACGACTATGGAACGTGAAAGTATCGATTTTGATGTACTGTTTGTGGGCGGCGGACCGGCCTGCCTGGCCGGTGCCGTTCGTTTGATGCAGGCGGCGGCCGAAAAGAATATGGAACTGGAAGTGGCCTTGATCGAAAAGGGCGCGGAAATCGGTTCGCATGCCTTGAGCGGCGCCGTGCTCAATCCGGTGGCGTTGGAAGAGTTGTTTGCCGATTACGAAGCCAAGGGGTGCCCTCTTGAAGCCACCGTGCGGGGCGATGAATTTCATTTTCTCACCGCCAACGGCGCGTTCAAACTGCCGGCAACCCCCAAGCAGATGCACAACACCGGGCGTTACATCGTCAGTCTGTCCAAGTTTACCCGCTGGTTGGGGGGGCTGGCCGAGGAGATGGGGGTGAATATCTTCCCCGGTTTTGCCGGCACCGAAGTTCTTTACGGCGAGGACGGCCGCACCATCGTCGGTGTGCGTACTGGTGACAAAGGGCTTGACAAGGACGGCCAGCCCAAGGGGAATTTCGAGCCGGGCATCGATTTGATGGCTAAGGTCACCATCTTCGGTGAAGGCGCCCGGGGCAGCCTGTTCAAGCAAATGGATCAAAAGCTGGGGTTGTCCAGGGATAAACTGCCCCAGGTCTATGAGACCGGCGTCAAGGAAGTCATTCAGCTTCCCGAAGACAATTACTTCAAGACCAGCAAGGGCAACGACATCCATACCATGGGCTATCCGCTCGGTTTGAACGTACCCGGCGGCGGATTTATCTACGAGATGAAAGACAATCAGGTGGCCCTGGGCTATCTGGTGGGTCTGGGCTATGACAACCCGGCCCTGGATATCTACGAAATGTTCATGAAGTTCAAGACCCACCCCTTTGTGGCCGGGATCGTCAAGGGCGGCAAGGTCCTTGAGTCGGGCGCGCGCACGGTTTCCACCGGCAGTTACTACACCATCCCGCAGCTTGCCGTGGACGGCGGCCTGATGGTCGGCGCAATGGCGGCCATGCACAATGCCCCGGCGATCAAGGGGATTCATACGGCCATGAAATCGGGTATGCTGGCGGCCGAAGCCGCTATCACGGCCGTGGCGAAAAAAGATTTCAGCCGGGCGACCTTAAGTGCTTATCCGGATGCGGTGGCACACAGTTGGCTCAAGGCCGAACTTTACGAAGGTCGCAATTTCGCGGCAGCCCTTGCCAAAAAGGGCATTGGCAAGTTCTTCCACCTGGCCGCCCAACAGGTGACCAAGGGGCGCGGGTTGATTGATCCGCTTGCGCTGGAAGAAGATTACACCACCTTGAAACCGCGGCAGGGCATGCCCGGCATCGACGGGGTCGACAAGGCGGTTTACGACGGCGAGTTGAATGTGGATAAATTGACCGGCGTTTATCTTTCCAAAGCCTTGCACCGCGAGGACGAACCGTGTCATCTGGTTGTTCATGATCTCGACCTGTGCGTGGAAAAGTGCTACCCGACCTACCAGAGTCCCTGCACCCGGTTTTGTCCGGGGCAGGTGTACGAAATCGAAAAAGATGAAAATGACAAGCCGCGTCTGAAGGTCAATGCGTCCAATTGCTTGCATTGCAAGACATGCGATGTAAAGGACCCCTATGAGAATATTGACTGGACCTGTCCCGAGGGCGGCGAGGGACCGGGGTATGCGGCGGTTTAGGCTTAGTGCTTGAAGCGCACCCCGATGCCGTCGATGTCGTTGCGCACGACTTCGCCGGTCAATTGAATGTCGCTGCCGTCCTTGCTGGAGCGGAACTTCAGCCGGATGACCTGACCCGAGGAAAAAGACTGCGGGGTGGCGATGTAGACGCCTTCGATGCTGATATTGCGCATGGTGCCGTGATAGGGCAGGTTGCCGACAAAAAACTCGGTGGGCCGGGAACAGGGTTTGCGAACGTTGCGCCGTTTTTCTTCGTAGCGACCGGGGCTGTTAAGCATGCTGTCGTTCCTTTCTCAAACGCTGATTGGATTTGAGTCGAACGGCCTGGACCGCAAGAAACCGTGGGAAGTAATTAGGCGTTCAGGCCGACTTTTACAATAAACCGCGCGAATCGGCAGAAAAGGGAGAGGCGGTCTTTAACCACGTGTCAAGGAAAGAGCCAACCGGATTCACAAGCTGTTGTCCATAGCCGGCATTTGCCGGAATGTATTGCGTGTCCTGGAAACACGTTGCGCGATTTGCCGAAATGGTATTGAAAATTCTGTGCCAAGCCGGTTCGAAAAACACGCCATTAAAATTTTCGTTTGGTTTTAGCCGTTTACCGCATGGCGGGCGACGCATGTTTGGGCGCGTGCACCGCATCGGGTTTGTCTAAAAAAGATCATCTGTTCAATATCGTATACATTCAAGCCTCCGGAACAAATGCCGATATAATCTGTGATGGCGGGTTCTGTGCGTTATTTCAGCCAGTTATTCAATATGGACACTAATCGATGCGCATTTCAGCGCACCTGTTCGGAACTATTTCGTGACCATGGAACGTTATAATGTAGTTTGCAAAGGGCAGTTGTTGGCAGGACACTCCAAGGAGCAGGCCCATCGGGAGTTGGCCCTGCTGTTCAAGGCCGACCCCAAAACCGTGGCGCCCTTGTTTTCCGGCAAGACGGTGATCGTCAAACGCAACCTGACGCCTGCGGCCGCGGATAAAATCCGGCAGGCTGCGGCCCGGTGCGGCGTGAAATTCGAGATCCAGCCGCTCGACGGACCGTCTACGGCGCTCGATGCGGGCGCGTCGCCGCAACCGTTGGTGCCAGAGACGCAGACCAATATGGTGGTGTGCGAAAACTGCGGCACCCGGCAGCCCCGTTCCAGCACCTGCATCAATTGCGGCCTGTTTATTGTGGAAGAAAACACACGCCGCGGCAACGGCGCGAATTCAGGAACACCGGCAAGTACTGCACCGGTGCCGTCCACCGGTTCATCCGAGGAGTATGAGTCCGGGCCGATCCCCCTGGAGCGGGCTTCGAAATTGCGCCGGTTCCGGATCGGGCTGCTGGTTGTGGTCCTGGCGGTTGTCGGTGTGAGCACCTGGCTGACCCAGCGTCGCGTCACCAGTTGGAACGATCCCTTACAAGTTGTTATCTACCCCATCGCCGGCGATACCAGCGAAGAAGTCGCCGCGTATATCAAAGCCCTCGATGATGAGGCGTTCGTGGACATCGAGGCATTTTTTACCGAAGAGGCCGAAGCCTTTGAGGTCCCCATCAGCAAACCGTTTCAAGTCGCCGTCGGTCCCCAGATTGCGGAGTTGCCGCCGGACCCGCCGCGTGACCGTAATGTTTTCAAAGTGATTTACTGGAGTCTGCAAATGCGGTTGTGGGCGTTTAAAAACGGCCGCAGCGAGCCGGTTGACCCCGATGTGCGCATGTTCGTGCTTTACT
Organism: Desulfobacterales bacterium; assembly: GCA_028282295.1. Classification (GTDB taxonomy): domain Bacteria; phylum Desulfobacterota; class Desulfobacteria; order Desulfobacterales; family JANQIE01; genus JANQIE01. The sequence continues at coordinate 13,952 of JANQIE010000018.1, forward strand.
ACACCATTGACGATGAAGAGCTGCTGGACCGGTCGCTGGGGTTGCAACAGGGGATGGTCGGCGTGGTGCATGCCTATGCCGATCCGCGCGCCCAGGCCCGCAACAACGTCATCATCGCCCACGAAATGCTGCATACCGTGGGCGCCGCCGACAAGTACGATCCTGAAACCCACCAGCCGCTCTACCCGGACGGATTTGCCGATCCCGACCAGGAGCCGCGGTATCCCCAGAAGCTGGCTGAAATCATGGGGGCACGCATCCCCATTTCCGAAACCCACGCCGAAATGCCCGACAACCTGGACAGTGCCGTTGTCGGCCCGCAAACCGCCTATGAGATCCGGTGGATTAAAGAATAGTCCTCATTTTACTGCTTCTCATATTCCAAGCTCACCGTAACCGTTCGGTTCAAAGCCCGGCCGGCCGGTTCGTCATTGGTGTACAGCGGTTCGTGGGGGCCCACGCTGCGTGTGGCGGCGTCCCGGTCTTTGAGCGAACCGGTGGCGGTCAGTTGTTGATTCACTGCGGCTGCCCGTCTTTGCGCCAGTTTCAGGTTGTACTTCTCCGTACCGATGTTGTCGGTGTGGCCGGTGATTTTGACCTGGGCCGCCGGAAGCTGCGCCAGGCGGCCGGCGATGCGGGCCACAATGGTTTTGTTCTGGTCCTTGATGGTGGCGCTGTCGTAATCAAATAGAATCAGGGCGTATTTTTCCAGCATTTTATAACCGCGTTGTTGCGTCATCTGTTTTTGGCGTTGAACAAATGTGATCGGCAGCCGGACCGCATCGGTCTGGTCCAGTCGGTTGGCTTCCGCGTCAAGAATTTCCAGATCGATGCGCAGATCCTTGTAACGGGCCAGTTGCCCGAGATCCAGATCGGCCGGCGCGATGTCGATCCTGGCCGGCAGGTCGCCGTCGCCGCTCATAAGTTTCAACAGGTCCTGGTCGCCGCGTACTTTGATTTTCCAGGAGGTGATGGGAACCTCGGCTTTGATGTGGGGGGTCAGTACGATGTTGGCGGTATCGCTGATCTTTTCGATGTAGGTGGTTTGAACTGTGTCGAGGATGGCCGGTGTGTCCGCGTAAATTTCCACGCGCTGGTTCTCCACCCGGCCGGCGTCCAGGCGATTGCTGCTTGCGTGTTGGGGGCGGTTGCGCGCCTCGATCCGGATGCGTTCGGCGTCCACGTCCCAGATATACTGCAAATAGGATTTGACCGCTTCGGCCCGGCTGCGTGACAGGTCGAGGCGCCCTTTTTCTTCGCCGGTGTCGGCGTTGCACCCCACCAGTTTAAGCCGTGCCTGCGGGTGGGATGCCATCCGTTTACCGACGATGTTCAACAGGTGGCAGTGCTTTTCAAACGCATCCTTGAGCATGGCGATATCAAAGGCGGCGGCCTGCGCCTGTTTTTTGAAAAGATGGTACTTGTCCGGCAAGCGGCTTTGACCGGTGGCGAAGTAGACGTAGTTCAGCAGGGGGGAACTGTCCACGGTGGTCAGTTCTTCGATTTTCAGGCGATTGGGCTGTATTTGGAGCGCGCCCTGCGGCGGCGCCAAAAAGCGATATGTCACCACATACCGATGCAGCAGCGTGCTGGAAAACGATTTGAAAATCGGCAGTAATTCCGTGGCTGCCGACGCTTTCCAGACACGGCCGCCACGCCTGGCGGTGAAGGCTTTGAGAAACGGGTCCGGTTCGGCCCGGGGCATGTAGTCAACCGCATAAGCGCTGAAATTGCCGGCGGTTTTGGCCTGGGCCGTGACGTCGCTGGCTTTCAGCGCGCTGTTGATATCCCGGCCGTCGGAAAATACCACCAGGAAATTGGGCTGGTCCGCGGGCAGCCGGCCGGTCAGGTCCAGACCCACGGCCATGGCGTCGTACAGAAACGTGCCGTTGGTGATGCCCTCGGTGAGCTGCCGGCGAAAAAAAGCTTTCAACTGCCGGGTATCATCGTTGGTAAACACCCGGGCGTGCAGTTGCCGGCCGTTTAACGCAACCGTGTTTTTCTGGTCAAACACCACCGCCTGCACCCGGTCGATGGGCCGGATGGTGTCGATAAAGGCGTTCAGCGCCTCCAACAGCGGTTCGACCGCCTGGCGTTTTTTCATCGAAAACGAATTGTCCACCACCAGAACGATGTTCAGCCCGACATCCTTGCTGGTAACAAGTGGTTCCACGGAAGTAATTCGGGCGGTTTTGGCGCCTTGCCGAATCAGAAGATCTTCGGTGGTCAGATTCAACACCGGTTCGTTCTGGTGATCGTGGACCGCAAGCAGAATCCGGTTGGGTTCCAACTCCTGAAACACCACCCGGTCCGCACCGGGCAGAATTTTGATACTCAACGGCGCGGCTGCATACACCCGAAACGTTGCGCTTAGAAAGCAAACCAGACATATCAGCAGTTTTTTTTTCATGTGTCCTCCTTGGTAGGGTTCTACTCACGGATCGAGTCAACTAGTGTCCATCCGGAAATAGCATCTTTTGGTTCAGGGCGGTGTTCTCATAAATCTCAACGGCTGTGGGAGTGTTGCCGAACAGAACCGGCAAGGTCTGTGCCACGCGGGGCAATTTGTTGTAATTTAAAGAATAGTTGACAACTGTGCTAGGGGGCGCTATGACGCGGGGTCCGATTATTTCCCACTAAATTACAAAATTTGCACTTTAAGAAGCTGTTTGCAAGACGGCTGGGGAGTATTGCTACCGATTTCGGGGAGGATGGTTTTTGGACCGGAGATTGTGCCGAAGGGTAGTAAAATAGATCTTGAGCGCAAGGTGGGAAAAGAAAATCAGGCGACTTGCAGCGGCAAGAAGCTATAACGGCATGGGTGTTGCTGTGACTGACCCTGTCCGGTTCCAGACTTGTGAAAGGTTATTGTCGAATGATGTTACGTTGACCTGGAGCCCATTCACAAATAGTCACTTTCGTGCCGGATCAAGGCGGGCGGCAATGCTGAACCGCAGGAATTTCAGGATATTTCGAGGCTTCAAATTTGTCGCTTAACACCGATAGCGCGCGAAAGATGCCATTTGCGGATGGACAGCAGTCTACCGGAAAGTGATACAGGTTGAAACGGGGTCGTGATAATTCGTAAAAGTGAAAGGAGATAGGGATGAAAAGGCAGTTTTGGAGGAAAATTTGTTTGATGGTGTTCATGATTGCGGGCGTCGGCCTTGGGGCGCTGCCCGCCCAGGCGTCCATGGTGCTCGAGACCACCGGATTTTTAAACGGGGTCGACCATACCGTGCACGCATTTAGTGTGGCGCAAGATGATCACACTGTGACGGTGACCCTCAATGATTTGAGTTTTGATCAACTGGTGCTCGAGGATTTGCGCCTGTCCATCTCCACGGCGGTGGAGACAGTCGAAACGCTAATCGGGACCGGGCAGCTTACCTTTCCCGCGATCGCGGGGACAACCTATTTCGCCAATATTTTCGGTGTCGGTGGTGGCGATTATCAGACCGGGCTTTACGGGCTGCAGGTAACGGCAACGCCGTTGCCCCCGAGCCTGTTGTTGCTGGCACCGGGGCTGTTGATCCTGTTGCGCAACCGGCGCACCGGGTAAACAGACCGCGCGGTTTAAGGGTCGCGGAAAAAATAAAATATCCCAAATACGAACGTACTTTGGGATAT
>JANQIE010000020.1 GCA_028282295.1 Desulfobacterales bacterium
GCATTTTTAAAACCGCAGGCATAGCGGGCTATGTCGAGGATTTTAAAAATGCGAGAACGCCGCCGGGGGCCAAAAGATGCTATTTCCGGATGGACACTAGCTCAGAAAGTAAGCGCATTTGGAAAGCATCCTCCACCCCGCGCATGTCGTCGAATAGACCATAGAAGGGTGGGCCGTGCCCACCAAATTGAGCTGCAAACCTCATCGCCGGCAGCACAACCGGCCACCTCTTTTTTTGACACCCTTGGTGAATGCCGCCAACCGAAGCTCGAATTCTCCGGCCCCCCCCGAACGCCAAACACCAAAAGGGGCTGGTCCGAAAATGGACCGCCCCTTTTTTAATGCGCCGTTCGGGTAAAATTGGGGTACCATTGCTCACATCTCTCGCCCTTCAGACAAGCCTGCCCTTGAAGCGCCCCCGGTTTTTTTCACTCTCCCATACGATCGATCATCCTGCTGATTTGTTCGGCCCGTTGCTGTTGCCCCAGTTGGATAAATCCATCTCGTGAGCGTTTAAGAATTTTTACCCCCTCTTCCTTATGGCCTCCAGCGCAAAGAAGCTGTCCGAGATCAACGCCAACAACGCAAATACCATCCAATCGGCCGAGTTTAGTGTTAATCCGGTAGGATTTTGAAAGTCGCTCAAATGCTTTTTGGAAGTCCTGTTTTTCGATATTGATTTGCGCCATATCCCACAGGGTGTTGGCGATTCCATCCTGATCATCCAGGTTTTGAAAGACCGCCCGCCTTTCCTCATGCAGCTTCAGGGCGTCGTCGACGTCGCCTTTGTCAACCTTGATCCTGGCGATGTCGCCCAAGGTCACCGCTCTTGATCGACGGTCGCCCAGGGCCTCGAAGACCGCCAGCATTTCCTCAAGCAGCTTCAGGGCCGCGTCCACTTCGCCTTTGTCAACCTTGATCCGGGCAATCGCGCCCATGGCCGAAGCTGAACCTTGCCGGTCCTCTAGTTCCTCCGTTAATGTTTTCATTTTGCGGGCGTACTGTTCGGATTTTTCCAGATCGCCCGCATGCCGGGCCCATCTGCAAATGAGAGCGGCCAGACGGGCCATCTCTTCCGGTGAAGCCCCGGCTTCGCAAGCTTGCGCCAAAGCAACCCAGAAAAGGTAGGGGCCGTGGCTGTCCACATACGATGCTGAATGCAAAACAATCGGTCGTAAAATATCCGTTGGGAACGATTCCAACAATTGAAGGAGAGCGGCCTGCTCTTTTGCCGCCAGCGTCCATCTGGCAAGGCGTGTATCCATATCGTCGTCAGCTAACTGCGCCGCAATCCAGGATATGATTCGTTTTACAATCGATTCAACCGCGGCCTGGTTTAATTTGGAGGCTAAAAAGGATTTCACCAAAGGATGCAGGCGCCATACGATATCCGAATCGGCTCCGGTATAGCCCATGTCGATAAGCGATAAGGAGCGGGCAGCGACCAGGGTTTGTTCTGCCAGGGATTGATCCAATCCCATAATTGCCGCCGCCAGTTCAGGACCGCAACCCACACGCGGTGCAAGCCCCATGGCGCTGAAATTGACCGCCTCCAACGAAGGGTTCAGCGTCGTTAATGCCAGCGGCAACGAATCAAATGAGATTTGAAAGGTTTCCTCCAGGGTGTTAAGCGCGCGTTCCCGATAGCCGTCATCATCAACGTTCAAGGATTGCAGGGACAATCCTTTCCGGCGCAATTGGTCGATCAGGCTCTGCGCAGTCCTACCGGCATTTAAGTTGCCGGCGGCAAAATGGATCGCCAGGGGTAAGCCGCCCACGGTATCTACCAGCAGTTGGGCGCTTGCAATCGCTGCTTCAGATTTTTCAAGGGCTTGAAAGATTTCAGGGCGGACTTCCCGGCGCAATTGTTTCAAGGCATCTTCCCGGTCAAACGGTTGGATGCTCAGGCAGGGCAGGTCGGAACCGGAATAGGCGTTTGCCCGCCCACTGATGACAACCGGCACCCCTTTTAGTCGTTGGGCAACCGATACGGCAACCCGGGCAATCGGTTCGCTGTCCACATTTTCCAGATGGATCAGGGGCGGGTTTATTTTCAGGACATTGACAAGCCGCCTGTCATCCTTCGCGCCAAGCCAAGGGATTTTAGACGTTTCCGCGAAGATGGCGATGATATCATCTGCTTCGGGCGTGAGTTTTTCGTCAAATACATAGCGCATCATTTTTCCGGGAAAGGAATGCAAATGATGCGCAAAAAACTCGTCGACCAGAAATGTTTTACCCACACCGGCCATGCCGTGTACGCCGCAAACGACCGCTGTGCGTGCATTGTCTCCGGTATTTAGCAGCGCCGCGCGCAGTTTTTTCCAATGTTCCGGACGTTCAACCACTGCGGGGTGAGGGGGAAGTTTCTCGATGCGGCGAATATTTTCACGAAGTCCTTGAAGCCGTTTTTCCGTTTCCCGGCTTTGGACCGCCCAATGGCCGCTGTTTTCCCTGACAATGGTGAGAATTCCGTCTCGGGCTTCTTTGTAGTGTTGCCCGGAACGAAACCAGTGCCCGCCGCCACCGCCGCCTGCGGGCGGTGACCAATTGTAATAATGCACTTTATAGCGGTTCGGTTTGCCGTGAGGATCCAATCTGACTTCGATGAACTGAAACTGGTTGAAATATTTTACCCCCTCACCGCCTTCAAACAGGCTCCCGGCGGCAATGACGCGCAGATTGCGGTCCGGCGTATTGAGCAGGGTGAAGGTGGCATTGTGTATGTGGCCGTGGAGTAAAAGATCCACGCGGTCGGCCAGAAGGTTGAAACAGGGATGTTGGTCTGCAAGTTCTTCCAGCGGATGGTGAACCAGGGCAAGCCGGAATCCGGGCAGTGTGTCGCTATCTGTATCCCGGGTGAGCAGCTTGATCTGGGCCTCGGCCAGATGGATTGTATTGGCTTCATCGTCTTCACCGCACAGCCAGGCGGAATCCAAACCGATGATATGTACCGGGATGTCAAAGTCGTCCAGAAGGCACCGATAACCGAGATTGCCGTAACCATGGTTTTTAGGAAGTAATTTCGGGCGCCCCCAATCGTTCGCGATAAAATCCCAAAAAGCGGACTGACGTTTTAACACACCGGCCCGCCACTGCTTTTGCGCCCGGGCCGGTTTTTTTCCCCCGACCATCCAATCGCACACCTCATCACTCGATTCACGGCACAATTTTTTCAGTTTTTTCCAGATTATTTTATGGGTGCTGCGATCAATATCATGGTTTCCCGGTACAAAGTAAAACCGTTTTTTGTCCAACCCGGTAATGCCGATCAGTCGCTCCAGGAATTCAGTGGCTTTTTTGTATTCGTCTTCAAGCCCCCAATCGGCGATATCACCGGTAAAGCAAACTAGGTCCAAGCCGTTTTGCCTGACAAAGTCTTTAATGATTTTGCCGAAATCGGATTTCTTCCCCAGTACACGATAGCGGTCATCATCCGAAAGCCGCACGGCCATTTGTTGTTCTTTGGATGTGCCTTTGTGAACCACACGTTGATGAAGATCTGAAAGGTGTAGGATGCGAAGCACCTGTGCCATGGAAATCCTCGTTGGATGTGTATTTAATTTTCAGTCAATTCGGTATTGCCGGGTAGGATATAAGCTTGAGTGGATTAACATGTAGCACAGGTGCTCAGGTTAAGCAAACCGCAGTCGATTGCTGTCGCCTGACCAGAGCAGATGTCTGACGGGTAAGTGCGGGTACTTCCAAAAAAACAGCTATCCCTTCATTCGCTTTTTATTTTTTTGTCAAAAAAGCGAGCGGGAAAACCAAACCTGTTGATGTCTTCGGTGGAAGCGGGCCACCAGGGACGTGTTTAGACGTTCTCGCTAAACAAAATCCCGGTCAATTCCTGCATCTTGGTTTGCAGATCCAAAAGATCGTCGGACGGAATTTGACGGATCACTTCATCCGTGTCTTTGTCGATCACCTTGACGACGATGTTATGAGAGTCGTCGTGGACGGTGAATTTCAGACTCGTTTGAAGCATACCGGTCAGTTCATCCAGCGAGTTGACCAGCGATTCGACTTCCTCGCGCGTCATCGTGCCTGCGCCGGGTTGTTGCTCCGCTGTTTTGACCGCAGGGGTCGGCGGGTCCGCATTTGCAGTCGCGTCGACACGATCTTTCGTGCCGGCGGCGGCCGCCGGGTCCAAATTGGGTTGATTGACTTCGATGGTGCTCATTTGGTGACCTCCATGTCGATGTTTCGTGATATCGCCGCATCGTGGCGGTTGCCGGGATCGTTGCCTGCACAATAGGGCGACCCGTAGACACGTCCGATGTGCCGGCTATTGCAGCACGAGCCTCAAGGAGGCCCGGATCGCCGGTCATGGTTGTGTTCAACCGGCTTTATTCAGGAAACGCGGCGCGTGCATTGCGCCGGTTTTGCCATATCCTCGAAACGCCTGGCGTCCTTGTCCCATTTGTTTCAGCCGGCTGGCCAGACCGCGGCGGTAGTTGTTCATTTCGCCGGCCAGCAATTTGTCCATTGCCAGAATATAAGCCAACCGCTCCCGGCAGGCCGCGGTGATGGCGGCGGCTGCCCGGGCGGAGGCTTGTTTTTGAATTTTATATACTTCGGTCAGACGGTTTTTCAGATCCTCGAAAGCATGGCTGCGTTCAAATATATACTTTTGCAGATCCAATTGGTTGCCCGCCTTGAAGGCGTCCAGGTGCTTTTTTTGAATGTTTTCAAAATCCGCGAACGCTGTTATCAGAGACTGGGGCAGGGTATAGGCCGTCATCCTGATTCTCTTTTTATGCCGCCACTGTGGCTGACACCCGGGGGGTGCCGCCGGGTTGATTTTCCGGTTGGGCCGCGGCCGTTCCCATGACCGTTTTTTTCCAGATGTCCCGCAGCCTGGTGATATAGCCAAAAGCCGTATCCAGGGTTTTGACGTCGTTGGTCATGGATACTTTCGGCAGTTCCAGTAAAATGGCGCGATAGAGCCCCCGTAGAAAATTAATCTCCTCCGCCTCGACTTTGCTGTCAAGGCAAGCGCTTAATTCCGAAACAATGGCGATGGCACGTCCTAAATGCTCCCCGCGTTTGCGCGAATCATTTTCTTCGATCCCTTCCTTGGCCAAGGCCAGGCGCCTTAATGCCTCGTTGTAAAGCATCAGGATCAGTTCTTTGGGATCCATGCCGTCATAAACCTGTGAATTTCGATACGTGTTGTACGCCTGCATTGCTGCCATTTGTTAAGCCTCCGTGCTTATGGATGGTGGCGGTCGTCTGTTTGACCACCGTTTTCATTATTGCGCCGCTTTTGTCAAGCGACTTCAACTAGCCGTCGTTGGCTGGTTGCTTTGCGGGTTTAACTTTTGGAACTGTCCGGATTGAACATGTTCGTCAAGAAGGCCGATTGGGCCTGCATCTGCTGCGAGAAGATATCCAATTGCACAAATTGTTGGGATAAGGTTTCGTAGCGCCGGTCCAGGCGATCGGTTTCTTCTTCGATCTGTTCTTCCAGATCGTCGATTTCATCCTGGACAAACTCTTTTTCCGATCCGATGACCCCGGTGCTGCTGGTGATTTCCCGCAGACGGTCGTTGAGCGTTTCCGCCAGACCCGTAATATTATTATCGTCATCGCCGGCGAAAAGCTTAATTATATCTTCCATGCCCGAGCTTAATTTTGTATCAAGGGTGTCTTCATCGATTTTAACCGTGCCGCCGCGCTCGACTTCGAAGCCCAGGTCGAATAGGCTGGTAATCGAGCCGCCGGTATCGATTGAAAGGCTCAACAGGGCGGCCAGGTCGTCGTCGAGTCCGGTTACGGTTGAATAGCCGATCAGCAGACTGGTTTCCTGATCATCGTCGTCACTGTCACCTGTTTCGGGATCAAAGACGCTGTTGTTCTTGATTTCGTTAAAAAGATCATTGTAGGCGTCGACCAGGCCGGTGATCTTTTCCTTGATTGTATCTTTGTCGGTACTTACGGTCACCGATGCGCTGCCGGTTTTGGTCAGATTGAGGGTGACCCCCTGCAGCACATCCGTAAGCCCCTCGTTGGCCTGACGCTGGTAAGTGATGCCGTTGACGTCGATTTCAGCATTCAGGGAGTTGGCCAGGGGTTTGTAGGAATCCTGCGTGGCGTCGAAGCCGAGCGTGGTCTCGGCGGTGCTGGCGGCATCGTCCCAGTTGATGTACAATTCGTCCAGGTTCGGACCGTCTTCTTCCCGTATGACGAATTTTTGATCGCTGCTGTCCCAGGCCACCCAGTAATTGATGCTGTTGCCGCTGGCGGCGGACGCGGTTTCAAGGGCGGTTTCAACGGCGGTCGCCAGATCGTCGGAAGAATAACTGCCCGAGGCGATGGTGGCGGTGATATCGCTTGTCAGGGAGCCGCCGTTGGCCAGTTCCTGAAAGACAATGGTGTTGTTGGCGCCGTCAATGGTAAATGGTGTGATGGCGTTATCGGCCGTGTAGTTGGTGCTGCCGGTGTCGTCGGCGGTGGTATCGAAGCCCATCACGGAGCCGATGGTTGTGGCGGTGTCGGAGCCGGTGTTCCAGAGTAATTGCAATTCCGTCAAGTCGCTGCCGGTAATGGAAAAACTGTCGCTGGTGTTGCTGTAGGTGACACTGTAGTCGGTGCCGGAGTCGGCGGTTTCCATGGCGGTTTCCAGGGCCTCGGCCAGGCTTTCGGCGGAATAACTGCCGGCGGAAACGGTGGCGGTGATTTCCGACCCCAGGCCGCCGCCGGTATTGACGCTGAAATTGAGGATATTGTTGGTGGCGTCGATGGTTATCGGGGTGACGGCACTGTCGCTGGTGGGCGGTGCGCCGCCGGCGCCCTGGCTTTCGGTCAGCGTCAGATCGGTTAGTTGGGAGTCAATGGTGATCCGGCTGTCTTCACCGCTGTTGTCGGCGGAAAGTACCAGCCGATAGCTGTTTTTGCCCACGCCCACATCGGTCACGGTGGCGGTGACATCCGGCTCGCTGGTATGATCGTTGATCAAGGTGGCCAGACCCTCCAGGGTGGTGTCGGCGGCCACGGTCACGGAAATCGGACTGCCGGTGCCGACGCTGAATTGAAAGGTTGCGTCCGGGGCGGCCAGGCTGATGCCGGTGGGTTGGGCGGTCACGGCCACGCGGTTGTCTTCGCCGCTGCCACCGGAAGTGGCGGCTACGCGTAAGTAGTAATCGCCGTCGGTGCCCTGAAATGTCGAGGCGGTGATATATTGGGCGCCGGTGTTGTCGTCGTCGGTGTTGATGGCGTTGACCACGTCGTCCAGGGTCATGTTGGCGGTGACGGCGACATTGATGGTTTGCAGATTGTCGCCGGAGCCGTAGGTGAAAGACATGGTGCCGTCGGCCGTGATCGCCGAGGTTGATGCGGTATCGTTCAAACCGGTGGTCGATTCCTGGGTTGTAGGGACATAGATGGAAGTTGTTTTGGCGGCCATGCCGGAAGAGGTCCAACTGCTGTGGGACGCCAGACGCACCACACTGATCGCGTGACTGGCCTCCGGTGCGCCGGTGATGGCGGTGGCGGACAACACGTCGGTGTCCGACACGGTGACGTTGCGGTCGATGAAGCTGGAACTTAACGACAGGTCCAGGGCGTAGGATTTCATGGCCAGCACCTTGGCCTCGATGGTGTCGAATTCATCCAGGGTATCCTGCAAGGTAACGATTTCCGTTTCCTTTTTAGTGATGAGCTGTTCGTCCACCTCGCGCAGGCTGTCCAGAATGCCCTGCAAATCAAGGCCTGAGCCCACGCCCAATGATGATACGGTACCGGCCATAGAAACGACCCTTTCTGTTTTATTTTAATTCGGTCCGCGCAGAATAAGAGTTTTGTAGGTATTATATCGACCGGTCGGAAGGTAAACTTGAGGGGCGCGGTATTTTTTTTGGTTCACGACCAACCGGGCCAAGGTGTTGTTTTTACGGGTAATCGTGTTGGTAGAGGCGAGCAGGGATTGGGTTGTTCATTGAACTTCCGGTGAAAGTCGGGGTGACGGGTTTTTTTACTGGGTTTTGTCGGTGAGCGCTGAGGGGGTGGGTGGACGAAGAAAGGAATTTTGTCGATTGTATTCTGGCCCCCGGCGTTCGCCGGGGTGACGGTTTTTTTTGCTGGGTTTTGTCGGTGAGCGCTGAAGGGGGTGGGTGAACGAAAAAAGGAATTTTGTCGATTGTATTCTGGCCCCCGGCGTTCGTCGGGGTGACGGGGTTTTTGCTTCGATTTGTCGGTGGGTGCTGAGGGGGTGGGTGGACGAGGAAAGGAATTTTGTCGATTGTATTCTGGCCCCCGGCGTTCGCCGGGGTGACGGGGTTTTTTGCTTCGATTTGTCGGTGAGCCGTGAGGTGGTGGGTGGACGAAAATGGGATCTAATGATTCCATCCGCAATTCTTAATTTTTAATTCCTAATTTTTACTTTTATGTTGTCTTGGGGCTCTTATAAAAAAAAGACCCCGGAAATACATCCGGGGTCTTTTATTGGTTTGCTAGTATGCAAGCGTCGATTCAAAACCGACGGTTGCTAACTTGGTTTACTGCAGCAGGCTCATGACTACCTGGGCCGAAGCATTGGCTTGGCTCATGGCGTAGGCGCCTGTCTGGGACAGGATTTGCAGCTTGGAGAAGTTCTGCGCTTCAGCCGCAAAGTCGACGTCACGAATGTTCGATTCCGCTGCCGACACGTTACTCTGGGTAACCGACAAGTTGGCAATGGTGGACGTCAACTGGTTCTGGGTGGACCCCAGACCCGCGCGGATGCCGTCATATGCACTCAAGGCGGCGTCCGCAATCGAGATGGCTGTCTGCGCGCCTTCCTGACTGGTGACGTCAACCTCGAACAGACGGGAGACTTCGGCATCGGACAGATTGATGCCGGTCAAGCCGCCACCGCCGTTCTCAGCGATAACCGTGCCGGCGGCAATGGTCGATTCCTTGGCCAGAACCATATCGTTGGTCAGCGTCTGGGAACCGTTCAGAGTAATATCCTGCTCCAGAGTGGTTCCGGCTGCAATTGTGGTGGAACCGCCGCCGGTATCGGTCACGATGTCGGTGGTCAGGTAGGTGCCTTTTTTCAGGATCGAGTTGTCACCGAGCACCGTGCCGGCCTTCAATTCCATACCACTTTCAAGCGTGGCCGCTGTTTCAACGGTCAGGTCGAATCCCAGCGTGGAGCCCTTGCCGATGGTCGAGTTGTCCGCGATAATCGAGTCGGCTGCCAGGGTCATATCCTGTGTTACCGTAATGGCCGCACCCGTGGTGGTTGTGCCACCCAGGGTTGATCCGGCTGCCAGCGAGACACTACCGGCGGATTCGATCACCGACCCTTTTTTCATGGTGAAATCGGTGTTGATGTTCGAATCGGCGAACAAGGTGGCGTCATCATTGGCCATGTAAGAGCCTGCCGACATGATGGTGGCGTCTGTGAGCTGCGAGTCCTTTTCAACGGTCATGTCGCCTTCCAGGATAACGGCATTGTCGACAAAAGTGTCGACCGTCAGCGTGGTCCCGGCGGATACGGTCACACCGGAAGACACGATGTCCGTGGAAAGCACGGTGCCGGCGGCCAATGTGGAACCGGAACCGATCGTTGAACCGGCGGTCATGTATGCGTCGCCGCTGATACTGCCGGTGGCGGCAATGCTGGTGTCCCCGCCGAAAACGGTTCCTTTTTCCAGAATACTACCACTTTCAAGAACGGAGCCGGCTTTGATCAGGGCGTCTTGCGTCGTTGTAACATCCGCATTGATGTTGGTGGCGGTCAGGTCGAAACCGACAACCGTTCCGGCTGCCAGGGTCGACGTGGTGGCCAGGGTTGAATCCTTTGCCAGGGTCATGCTGTTTTCGAGGGTGGAGGCGCCACTGATGACGAGATTCGCGCCAATGGCTTCACCAGTACCGGAGGTGCTGACGACCAGGCTGTTGGCCCCTTTCTGGGTCAAGCGGACTTCACCGAAGGTTGACATATCTTCGGCATCCTTGCCGAAAACGGTGCTGACGGTACCTTCCACTTCGATGGCCCGGCCATCTTCGGTGGACAGGGTCAACACACCCAAACCATCCACGGACGCTTTCACGCCGGTCTGGTCGGTCTTGCCGTTGATCGCGGAAGCCAGGGAGCCGTCCGAATCGTAAGCCTGAACGGTGACGGCGCCGATTTCAACACCGTTGATTTGGAAATCGCTGCCGATGCTGCCGGCCTGGATGGCCGAACCGGTGTCCGATTCCACTACGGCTTGGGCGGTCACACCGAGTTGATCCGACATTTTGTTGACCGCATCGGCCAGTGCGCCGATACCGTTTTCTTTGGAGTTGTTGTACTGCAGGTCCACGGCTTGCAGGTTAAAGTCGGCGTTCTGAATATTACTGTGAATTTTCAGGGAAACGCTTCCGGCCGTGTCCACGGTCAGCGTGGAGGTGGAAACATGGCCCACCTTGTTGATTTCGGCCGAGTCGATGGAGACACTTACCGTCTCACCGGCGGTGGCGCCAACCTGAAACTTCTTGTTGGCGAACTCGCCCGAGAGCAGTTTTTTCCCGTTAAAAGAAGTTGTCTTGGCGATAATGTCGACTTCCTGCAACAGTTTGTCGATATCCGCCTGGATTTTTTTACGGGAATCGAGTGTTTGCCCATCCTGCGCAGCCTGGATGGCTTTGGTTTTGATGGTGTTGACGATTTTGATCGCTTCGTCCAACGCACCGTCAGCGGTTTGAACGATGGAAATACCGTCATTGGCGTTCCGGATGGCTTGCCCCAGACCCAACGATTGGGCTTTCAACGCATCGGCAATCGCCATACCGGAAGCATCGTCGGCCGCTTTGTTGATTCGCAGACCGGTGGAGAGACGTTCCAGTGACTGGGCCATGGCCGAGTCGTTTTTGATCATGTTACGATGAGCATTTAACGCGGATACGTTAGTGTTAATGCGAAGTGCCATAATGAAATTCCTCCTTGAAATTAAATGCGGGCCTCACTGCCCTTGGAAAGTAAATTAGATTTGTTTTTTATCGAACCTTGCGTCTCCGGTCTGATTTGCCTGAAAGCCTCGCCGGATTTTAAGTGCGAACCTCGCAACACCCCCTTTCTCGCAGCAAGGTCGATGCTTACCAATCATTATCGGCGGGGGATGGGGAAACTTTAGGAAAAAAGATGCGATCGTGTGTAAAGCAGCGCGCGGCGTGTGTTTTGTCGTCTGTATCGTTATAGATCCTTAAAGTCGATGGCATTGGTCTGTATTTTGCAGAAAAAGTAACGCACATTGAATTCCAAAACCGGCATCCACCATTGACAGGCATCCAGAGCCAGGCCGGTTTGTTCGACGGGGCATTTTCTACCGTTGAAGCGGCAAAAACTACCCTTTTAAAAAGGACGAATCGCTTCCGTCAGGGCCGGAAGAAAATTTATGGAATCCGCTATTTCATCAGACACAGCCGTCTTGGGTGACAATCAGCAAAAGCGTTTCACCGAAGCATTATGCCACCACCGAAACGGGCGGCTCAATCAGGCCGAACAGCTTTACCGGCAAGTATTGGACGCAGATCCAGGGCATGCGGATAGCTTGCATCTGATGGGGGTGCTGGCCCAGCAGGTCGGCAAGCATGAAGCGGCCGTCAAATTTATTCGGGCGGCCATCGCCCAAAACGATTGCGCCGGTACCTATTACTACAATCTGGCAAACAGCCTGGTGGCCCTGAACCGGTTGGCACAGGCCGTCGCCGCCTATCAACAATGTCTTGACCGGCAGCGCGCCTTTGCGCCGGCCATGACCAATCTGGGCAACGCCCTGCATACTCTGGGGCATCGCGACCAGGCCGTCATGTGGTATCAGACGGCCCTGGCGCATCAACCCCGTGATGCCCAGACGCACAATAATCTCGGCAGCCTTCTCAGCGATCTGGGACGGCTTGATGAAGCCGTCTACTATTTTCAGCGCGCCCTGGCCCTGAAACCGTCGTTTGCCCTGGTCCATTACAATCTTGGCAATGTCTATCTCAAAACGGGACAGAACCGTGAGGCGGTTGCCGGTTACGAGCAGGCTATCCGGGCGCAGCCCGGATTCGCGGCCGCGCACAACAATCTGGGGCAGGCTTTTGAAAAGCAGAGTCGCTTCAAACAAGCGGAGCACGCTTACCAGTGCGCCATCACCCATGATCACCATCACATCGAAGCGCACATCAATCGCGGCAATCTGGCGCGCAACCGGAATTTGCCGACGCAGGCCATCGACAGCTATCGACAGGCCCTGCAAATCTCGCCGGACAATTCCAAGGCCCTGAACGGTCTGGTGGCGCAGTTGCAGGAAATCTGCGCCTGGGATGAGCTGGAAAGCTATGCGCACCAACTGGACCGGCAGACTCGCAACGCCGTTCGCGCGCGGCAAAAACCGGGCGAGTCGCCCCTGGGCAATCTGACCCGTCACCAGGACCCGGCTCTGAATCTCGCGGTGGCGCGCCTGTGGAGTCGGGAAATTGGCGCCAATGTTGCCGCCCGCAACCCCATGTTCAGCTTTGAGGATCGCCGGCAACCGGACCAGAGGCGGTTGCGTATCGGGTACCTGTCGCGGGATTTCCGGCAGCACCCGGTTGCCTTGCTCACGCGCCGGTTATACCGTCTTCACGATCGCAGGCAGTTTGAAGTTTTCGGTTACTCATACGGGCCGGATGACGGCAGTATTTATCGCCGCAACGCGCAGCAAGACTGCGATGCGTTTGTCGATATCGTTGACTTCAGCGCGGTGCAGGCCGCCCGCAGGATCTTTGCCGACCGCATCGATATCCTGGTCGACATGGCCGGTCACACATTTAACAACCGTCTGGAGATCTGTGCGTTACGCCCGGCCCCGGTGCAGGTGAGTTACCTGGGATTTTTAGGGACAACCGGCGCCGGGTTTATCGACTACTTGATCGCCGACCGCCATGTGCTGCCGGAGGCGCACACCCCGTACTACACCGAAAAACCGGTTTTACTGCCCGATTGTTACCAGCTGAACGACGATTCACTGCCGGTCTCCACGTCGGATAGCCAAAGATCCGATTTCAACTTGCCGCAAGATGCCTTTGTCTTTTGCTGCTTTAATCAGGCTCACAAAATTGACTGCGAACTGTTTCACGCCTGGATGAAGATCTTAAATGCGGTTCCCCAAAGCGTGCTCTGGCTCCTGGCCCGGAACGAACCGGTGCGGCAGAATTTGATTCGTGAGGCGTTGCGTGCCGGTGTTGACGCTCATCGTTTGGTTTTTGCCGCGAAATGCGATCTGCATGCGCATCTGGCGCGCCACCAACTGGCGGATCTGGCCCTGGATACGCAGACCTACAACGGTGGTGCCACCACCAGCCTGGCCTTGTGGTGCGGTGTGCCGGTACTGACCCTGCAGGGGCGTCATTTCGTCTCGCGCATGAGTGCCGCCGCCCTGAACGCTCTGAACCTTCCGGAGATGATCACCACGTCCTTGGACGCCTATGAAGCGCGCGCCGTGGAATTAGCTACGGATCGCACAAAACTGGACGTATTAAAAAACAAAGTCCGGCGCAATCGTAAAACCGCGCCCCTGTTCGATACCGGCAGGTTTGTGCGCAATCTGGAACAAGCCTACCATCAAATGTGGGCCTTGTTTGCCCACGGACAGGCGCCGCGACGGATCGATTTGAGGGCAACCCGGAATCCATAATCTATGTCAGAAAAAGAGAATGCGATTTCCCATAAAACCCAGGTGCGATAATAGTAAATTAAGAATTGTGGATGGAGAACATTTAGAACTGGATGCCGGGACCTGCCCCGGACGCGATCCGGGGTTTGCCGGAATAGCGCAGGAAAACACCCCGTCACCCCGGCGAACGCCGGGGTCCAGGATCTAAACGACAGGATACCTTTTTGGCTTGTGTCCATCCGGAAATCGTAGATTCTGGTTCCTGGCAAGGCCCGAGCATTTTTAAAACCGCAGGCATAGCGTGCTATGTCGAGGATTTAAAAATGCGAGTACGCCGCCAGGGGCCAAAAGATGCTATTTCCGGATGGGCACTGGCTACAAATCCAAATTGAACAGGTGGATCTTATCCAATTTTTGCTTCGCGCAGAGGCGCAGAGTCCGCAGAGGGGGGTAAAAAATGTAAACCCTCTGTGGACTCTGCGCCTGCTGCGCGAAACTTCCCGGTTTTTTGATGCCAGACATTTTACTCCGTGCACAAACGCAAAGGACGCGAAGATGTGATCGTGTCACTGCCCTGTGAACAGCGACATCCCGCCTGCAGCCATTGGCAGTAAACCTGCTGACGATTGACGTGCCGCATTGGCGGCGAAGTTCTCCTTCACAGATGAGCAATGCCGATAGTAATTATGGCCCACCGGAAGACCTTACGCCTTTCCCATAACGTTCTTTTATTTTGCCTACAGTGGAAGACTGAAGAAGGGCGTGCCATGGGGACGCTGCATGGCATTGCAGGGTAAATCAAGCAGTATTCATAATCAGCTTCAACCGGAAATGTTGCGGCATGTCAATTAAACATCCGTAGTGGTCGTCTGCTGCGCATATCTCGGTGCAGTTGGCGGCTTCAATGACCGGTTCGCCTGGGGGAGGGGCTTCGAACACAGCGCAGCCGCCGGGGTTGCCATCAAAAAAAGTGACCAGCCCCTTGTCATCGATTCCCAGCCGGGCGTCGGCCGGAGTTTGCCGGCCCGGACCCAACTGGCCGCTATAGGTGCTTTGGCTGCGGTAACTGCGGGCCCAGGTTAGCGGCAGTCGGCCGAGCTCGTGTCCATCCGGAAATGGCATCTTTTGGCCCAGGCCGGCGTTCTCACGAATTTGAAATCCTCGACGTAGCAAGGCTACGCCTGCGGTTTCAAATTCGCTGCGGCCTTGGCCTGAACCAAAATCTACCATTTCCGGATGGACACGAGCTATGTGAAACCGGTCTGGAACAAGATGACTTCGTCTTTATTTGGGCACATTATCCGGCGGTCGACCCACCGGCGCCAGCAACAAAAGCGGTTTTGTCCAGGCCCTTTGGTGTGGCGGCTGCCATGGCTGTGGCGGGTTAACCGGTGATGGGGCTGCCTTATTCGACTGCGACCGGGTAGCCGATGTCACTGGCGTTGCCGCCGTTAAACGCGGCCCGGCCCGGTTTAAAGCCGTCGGTTTTCAGGTCACTGGAGGGCCAGCGCATACCTTCGGCCGCAGCATCTGTGGCGCCGCCCATGGTAGACCCGATCAGGTTGTTGCCTTTGACCGATTCGCCGGTGGGATCGATGAGGTTGATCGGGCCGGCGTTGCAATAGACGTAAAAGTTGGTGCTGCCCCTTCTAAAAAAAGCGTACACATTCAGGGGTGCGCCAAGCTATGTAATTGATTGGAAATATTGAGAAATTATTTAATTGTGTAACCATTTGAAATGATTGTAAAAAAATCTAGATTTTTGTTTTTTTGTATGCTATACTTCTTTCATGCAATCAAAAAGACCATTTTCCCAATTTGATTGGTCCTGCACAC
The DNA here is from genome assembly GCA_028282295.1 of Desulfobacterales bacterium. Classification (GTDB taxonomy): domain Bacteria; phylum Desulfobacterota; class Desulfobacteria; order Desulfobacterales; family JANQIE01; genus JANQIE01. The sequence goes on from JANQIE010000020.1 coordinate 15,447, forward strand.
CTGAGCCTGTTAGGCAGTATATCGTTGCGCTTGAAAATACGATCATGCAATTACAACA
>JANQIE010000046.1 GCA_028282295.1 Desulfobacterales bacterium
ATAAAATGTCCCAAAGTACGTTCGTATTTGGGGGATTTTATTTTTTCCGCGGCCTTCAATACCGGATGGCCCTCGGCACCTCTTTAAAAGCTCGCGTAAAAAAAACACATTCTAGGCGCCCGGCTTCAGGTCATTTTGGGACCGAAGATCGGACCAATATGACCTGAAGCCGGGATGTCTAAAATGTGAAATTGTTTTTGCGCGAACCCTAAATTTCAATAAATGTTGAGTAGAAAAAATGGCTAAAGTGAAATTAGAGAACCGAACCGGTATGCAAACGACAAAACCGGGGGCAGATAGAAACAGAAATGACCAATCGCCGGGTTCTTCCAGCAGTCAAACTGATCGCACCAAAAAACCGACTGGTGTTCCCAAAGGGTATAAATCTCTTCCCAAGGGAACCCAAACGCGCGAGCGGCAAATTGCCGGCGGCAAAGCGGCATCAACCGCGGCAAGGCGTCCGGCTGCAATACCTAACCCCCCCTCAACTTCTACCGGCGCTGATCCAAAAGCGGCCGCCGGCTCAACCGCGACCCCGGCCACCACGGTAATGCCCCCCTCGGGCGACGTCACCGGGCCGGCAACAATACTAAAGGCCGCACCACCACCGTTGCCTTTCACAAACGGCGTCCCTGCCCCCACCGGCCCCCTGATGCACAACGAGGCCGCCCCCGCCGGCAGTACACCGACAACCGGCGCCGTTACGCCACCCGTCACAACGGCTTCCATGCCGTTGACACCCAAAACCGCTGCGCAGCAAGGCCCATTTGCCCTTGAGGTGCTGAATGCCGCGTTTGTCGATCCAATGTTGACCAACCCGGAAGGCGCCGATGATCCGGCCTACCGGAAAGCAAACGACCGTTTTATCAATCTCGTATCCGGCCTCTACGAAGAGAGCGCGACGTTTCAAATGGTTATCGATAACTACGTGGCACAAACCGGTGGAAAAAAAATCGGCGTTTTTTTCAATCAATTGGGCGTGGCCAACACATTGTATGTACCCAATGCGGAAACCGGCGCCGCATCCAGGGTTCAAATGGCGCTGAGCGACCAATATGCAATCCCGGTAAATGCCACCGATTTACAACCGGACGGTTCGCTTGCTTCTTCAGACGGATCTTATACTTGGGAGCGTCTTCTGGTCCACGAGATCATGCACGCGGCGACCGGTCTTGACGATTTTTCGTTTTCCCGTTCGGATTGGCTGGATTCGTTTGATCCTGGTTATGTGGCGGCCGCCGATGTTGACGGACTTGTTTTAAATTACGGGGTGCTTGGCGATCCAAGGGTTCGCGAGGCCGAATCAACCTTCCAGCCGGGTGAAAATGTTCGCCTTGTCAATACCGTGATGCACGAGTCACAAACATTTCACGACGACACCCCTGTCGCCGCCTATACAGGGGGGGACTTTGATAACAAGAACGTCGTTATCAGGGCATACGAAACAATGCGCACGGTACTGAAGCAATCCCTGCCCAAACCTCAATTCAAGGCCCTGTTCGGCGGACTGCCGAAAACCTGGGAATCGTTTATTTCCACGTTGTCGCAGATAGATAGAGCCGAGGCTGAGGCCAAAATCGATCAGATTTACGGTGCGTTTAAGGAAGAATATATGAATTTATTGAACAAGGACGGTGAAGACGGACACTATGACTCCCTTTACGGAACGTTCGAGGAGTATCAGGACCGGATTAATGTTCTATTGGCGCAACTGGCTTAGAAGTTAAGGACTCGCGCCAAAAATGTGAAATTATTTTTGTGTGAGCCCTGAGGTACATTTGTCGAAGGAGGTATAAAATGACTACAGTAAGTTCTGACAAAAAACAAAAGACATCGCTTGATAGGAAGCAAAGTAAACCGTCTGGTAAAGCGAATGAAACAAAGGAAAGCAAAAAAGAAACTCCCGCTCCGTCTACGCAGACGAAAAAACAGGACGCGGAAAACAAGGCGGGCGTTTCACGCAAATATAAGGCACCCCCGAAGCACCGACCGGTAGCCACGCAGGGTGATCAACCTGCCGCCGACAACGAGAAAAAGACGACAACATCAGCGACCGGCAAGGACAAACTGTCCTCCGGCGGCACCGCCGCCGCCTCAACCGGTCCGCAGCCGTCTCGTTCGACGGTGCCGTCCGGCCCTGTTGCGCCTGCTACACCTCCTCCTGCCGACGTTCAGCCACCTACCCGCCTCGAGCATGGCGCTACTTCCAGCAGCGTGCCGACCAGCGCCGCGACAGCCACCAGCCCCGCGACAGCCACCGGCGCCGCAACAGCCACCGGCACCGCACCAGCCGCCGGCGTCGCAACAGCTACCGGCCCCGCGACAGCCACCGGCGCCGCGACAGCTACCAGCCCCGCGACAGCCACCGGCGCCGCAACAGCCGCCGGCCCCGCGACAGCCACCGGCCCCGCGACCACCACCGGCGCCGCAACAGCCGCCGGCGCCGCAACAGCTACCGGCCCCGCGACCACCACCGGCGCCGCAACAACCACCGGCGCCGCGACCACCACCAACGCCGCAACCACCACCGGCCCCGCGACGCCTTCCCTTGAAACGGCCTCCACTCCCTTGCCCCCTAATACCGTTGCACAGCAAGGCCCGTTTGCCGCCGAGGTATTGAATGCCGCCTTCGTCGATCCGACCGTCACCAACCCCGACAGTGCCGCTGACCCGGTCTATCAACAGGCCAACGCCCGTTTTGTCGATCTTGTATCCGGCCTTTACGATGAAAGCCCGACATTTCAAAAGCTCATGGATAATTACGTGGCGCAGACCGGCGGGAAAAAAATAGGTATCTATTTTACACCGATCAATGTTGCCCGAACGTTTTACTTCCCGGACGACAAAACCGGCGCATCGTCGCAGGTCCAGTTGTTTCTGGACGAAGAGTATGTTTCGAATAATCTAGGTTCTGATCTGCAGCAGGACGGATCGCTTGCCCCCTCGGTAGAGTCATCATACACATGGGAGCGTCAATTGTTGCATGAAATCATGCATGCAGTTACCGGTCTGGATGATTTTCCGCTGACCAAAACCGACTGGACTGAATCGTTTGATCCCGCCTACAAGGCCAGGGCCGATGTCGAGGGCGTTACGTTGAATTACGGCGTTACCAACTGGTCGGCGGAAGTGACCGGTGGTCTGGCAACATTTCAACCGGGAGAAAACGTTCGTCTTGTCAACACGGTTATGCAGGAGTCAAGTACCTATCATGACGATACGCCGGTGGCGGCCTATCATGGCGTAAATTTTGCCGATCCGCTAAAGGTGGCCCCCGCATATGAAACCATGAGGACGGTTTTGAAGGATTCGCTGCCGAAGGCCGAATTTAAATCCCTGTTTCGTGGCCTGCCAAAAACATGGGGAGAGTTTGCCAACGCGGTAGCACAAATGGACCCGGCCGATGGTCTTGACACGATTAACAGGATTCACAGTGCCTTTGAAAAGGAGTATCTGCGCTTGTTGGACGCGGACGGTGCGGACGGCCACTATGATTCACTGTACGGAACCTTTGAGGAATACGAAGATCGGATCAATGTCTTGTTGGCGCAACTACCGTAACAGCCCAACGATGCGTGTGCGGTTTACCGTCCCCAACCCGCCCGAATTGTTCCCAAACGACTTTGGCCTGGACTTTTTGTTCGTCCTATGGCATATTCTGCGTCCTATCGCCGCAAGACCCGGGCGGAAAACCCCTGCGGGCATGCGTTTTTTTAATTCCCGCATAAACTTTCCGCCCGGACAAAATCCACTATTACAACTGTTTGCTGGCGTATGATCTTTGGTTGACTTCAGTTTTCACCGGTATTTGATTGCCCGGAAGCTGTTTGAATTTTAACTGAATACGCGAAGTATAACGACATTGCCGCTAGCAGGCCCGCTACAAACCTTCTGCCGCAATGCGCCCATCGGTCCTGCCGGATACGATGGGGTATGGCAGCTTCCCCCTTTCAGATGTATTGATGGAAAAGTACGGCAACGGTAATCGTTGACGAACAAGACAGGCTTGTCCCAGGGAGACTTGAACATCGTTATGGAAATTTCTCGTTCGGAAGTGAGGGGCAGCGCCACTTTTAGACACGTGATCGATGCGATCGATCCTGCCAAAGGCGATTTACCGGCGCTCATTGCCGACCATAACGGTCACAAAACGGTACTCACCTACGCCGGATTTCAGCAACAGGTCCGGGCATTGGGCGAAGTGTTGCTGCGGATGAAACTTCACGCCGGAGAGAATGTCGCACTTATGGCTGAAAACCGCATCGAATGGGTTTTGACCTACTTTGCGGTGGTGTCGGCCGGGGCGGTGATCGTACCGGTCGACGCCTATATTGACGCCGACGAACTGACGGCGGTCCTCAATCACGCCCGGATCAAACGAATTTTCTGTTCATCCCGCACACTGAAAAAACTGGTTCGGATCCGATCGGCACTTGAAACCGTGCGGCAGTTTGTCTGTTTCGACACCCATGATTTTATTTTCAAGGATCTTGCACGGCATCTGACCAACAACTGCGAACACGTAACCGCGGCCAATTTCGCCCCCCTGGCGGCAAAGCTTGCAAAGCAGGAAAATGACAGGCCGCGTCCTTTTCAGGAATTTGAATATATTCATTTCGACACCCTGGTAAACGTGGGCCGGACATTGCGCGCGAGCGGAAGCGATTATTGCAGCCGGGTTGCAACCCAACCCCATGACACCGCCGCGCTGATCCACATGCACGGCGACCGGTTTGTGATGCTTTCCCACGCCGCCCTTTTGGCGAACGCACGTGCCGGCAATCGTTTTACACCCGAAAATATTGAAGGGCACCGTCATCTGATCCTGTTGCCGCTGCATCACACGTTTGCGATGATGGTAGGCTGTATCGGCCCCCTGCTGATTTACGGCACCGCCGTCATCCCCATCCGGTTCCAAACCCGCACGGTCCTGGCGTTGGCCGAAACGTATGCCATCGGTTCATTCGCCGTGGTGCCGTACTTGCTCGAAGCACTATGCAAATACATCGACAACCATAAATATGATTTGAGTGCATTAAAGTTCATCTTCTGCGGCGGCGCCCGCATGGATGTGACCCATGCCCGCCAGATCACGGCGGCCGGCATACCGGTCCTGCAAGGCTACGGTTTGACCGAGTGCAGTCCCATTGTTTCAACCAACCTGACCTGCGACAATGCCTTGGGAACGGTGGGCAAGCCGTTTCCGGGAACAAGGGTGAAAATCGAGGCCCCGGATGTCGACGGCAACGGCGAGATCCTCATCAAGGGCCCGAACCTCATGACCGGCTATTACAATCAGCCGGCGCAAACCCGGGCCGTGATCGACCGCAACGGCTGGCTGCATAGCGGCGATATCGGCAAATTTGATTCCGAAGGCAACCTGATCCTCACCGGCCGGGTCAAACGGATCATTGTCACCAGGGGGGCCAAAAACATCTACGCTGTCCAGCTCGAAGACAAATTGCGCCAAAGCCGACATATCCGCGATGCCGTGGTTGTCCCGCGCCTCGACAAGAACAACGGTGAAATTCCGTTTGCGTATATCCTGCTGCAGGGCGACCTGAGCCAATCGGGCGGCAAAGACGCGTTGCCGGAAATCCTGCAAAAGGAAATCGCAGACTTGTTTGCGGGGACGCCGCGTTACAAGATACCGGCGGCGTTCGAGGTTGTCCGCGACCGGCGTGCGTTAAAAAAAGTTTCGACCGGCCCCTTTCTATTTCGGGATCTTACCGCACACTGCGTTGACGATGCCGGCCGGCAGGCGTGCCCGGCGGCTTCCGCAGACCGGTCCGGCCGGGACAACGTCCTGCAATTTCTCACGGCCGAGATTGTCCGGCTGCTCGATGTTGACGTGTCGGCGCTGAACCCGCGGGACAGCCTGTTTGAATTGCTCGACAGCATCGAATTGAAGCTGATGGCCGAGATTATTGAAAATGAACTCGATTTGTCCCTGGACCCGACCCTGTTGTTTGAATACACCACCATCGAGGATCTGGCCGGTTATATTGCGGCCCGGTTGGAGCCGGAGCGAACGCGGCAGTTGGGTGACGGGTGCCGGTCTTGTTCGGTGGCGGGGGACCGCGAGCAAGATCATGCGCACGAGGACGAAAACGCTGTCGCCATTGTCGGCATCAGCGCGGTTTTGCCCGGTTCACCGGATCCGGCGGCATTTTGGCAACATCTGATGGCGGGCGATTGCCTGATCACCGAAATACCCCCCGACCGGTTTGATTGGCGTGACTACTATGATCCGGCCAACACCCCCGAGGCCGATGCCCGCATCACCACCAAATGGGGCGGATTCATCGCGGATATCGATGCCTTTGACCCCCTTTTTTTCAAAATTACCCCCAAGGAAGCGGCTCTGATGGACCCCCAGCAACGCCTGGTGTTGCAATGCGCCTGGCACGCGCTGGAAGACGCCGGATGCCCGCCGTCATCGCTGTCCGGCAAGGCGGTCGGGGTCTTTGTCGGTGTTTCGACCAATGACTACCAGGACGTATGCCACCTGGCCGGTGCGGCCATCGAACCCTACAGTTCCACGGGACTGGCCCACAGTGTGCTGGCCAATCGCGTCTCCTATTTTTTGAACGTGCATGGTCCCAGCGAGCCGGTCGACACCGCCTGTTCAAGCTCGCTGGTGGCGTTGCATCGCGGGGTCAACGCCATGCGCAACCAGGAGTGCGAAATGGCCCTGGTCGGCGGAGTTAACGCGCTGCTCGCGGTCAAACCGTTTATCGCTTTTTCCAAGGCCGGATTGATGTCGCCGGCCGGCAAATGTAAAACCTTCAGCCGGGACGCCGACGGCTACGTGCGCGGCGAAGGGGCGGGGATGCTGGTTTTGAAGAAACTCGGCCGGGCCGTGGCGGATAAAAACCGGATCTACGCCGTCATCAAAGGCTCAGCCGTCAATCACGGCGGCCGGGCCGGGGCGCTGACCGCCCCGAACCCCAACGCTCAGGCCGAATTACTGGTCGCGGCCTACACCCGGGCCGGGATCGCGCCGGATACGGTCGGGTACATCGAAGCCCACGGCACCGGCACCGAACTCGGCGACCCGGTGGAAGTCAACGGACTGAAAAATGCGTTTGAAACGCTGTACCGCTGCACCGGCACCAAAGCAGACAAACGCAATTACTGCGGTCTGGGCTCGGTCAAAACCAACATCGGCCATCTGGAAGCGGCCGCCGGCATGGCCGGTTTGCTGAAAGTCCTTTTGGCTTTCAAGCATCAGACCCTTCCGCCCACGATAAACCTCACCGCCCGCAATCCATATATCGACATTGATGACAGCCCGTTTTATATCGTTGATCAACCCCGGACCTGGACGGCGTTCACGGACGCGGATGACCGGCCGTTGCCGCGCAGGGCCGGGGTCAGTTCGTTCGGCTTCGGCGGCGCCTATGCCCATGTCGTGCTGGAAGAGTACCGAGCGCCGGTGGTCCCTGCTTCAACTGCCCGTGCCGATCGATATCTGTTCGTATTGTCCGCCCGCAGTAAATCCCGGCTAAAGGCCTATGCGGCCGAGGTCGCGGCGTTTGTCGGCCAGAACACCACAGGCGGCTCATCCCCGGCATCCCTGCAAGACCTGGCCTACACTGCGCAGGTCGGCCGTGAGCAGATGCCGGTCCGACTGGCGCTTATCGTTTCAAACCGGCGGACACTGGCCGACCGGCTGGCGCAATTCGCTCAGGGGGCACGCGATCTTCCGGATGTCTTTTTTAACGCGATACGCCCGGCAGATGCCGCCCCTGCGCACCGGCGGGTGCCGCCGGGCACCGGCGCCGACCTGACCCGGGCCGGCGTCACGCTGTTGCGCCGACTGGCCCGGGACTGGGTGGCCGGTCATCCGGTTGACTGGCGGCAACTCAACGCCGGCAGCGACGCGGTTTTGACGGCCTTGCCGGTGTATCCCTTTGAAAAGCGGCGCTGTTGGGTTGACACCCGGCCACCGGCGGCCGGGGCGCAACCGGCCGTCAAGGTTGCCTCCCCCCTGTTGACTGCCGATGGGCCGGCGCAGTTCAGCGCAACCCATGTCACGGTTTTGGATCGTAAACATGTCTTTCTGCGCGACCACATCATCAAGGGGGCGGCCGTCCTGCCCGGCGCCGTGCAGGTGGAACTGGCGCGGGCGGCGGGTCAAAATCTGTTGCAAACCGATATCGTCGTCCTGGAAGACATTCTGTTCGCCCACCCCGTGGTCGACGCCGGTTCAGGTGTTGACCTTAAAATCCGGATCACGAAAGACAAAACCCAGTACGCCTTTGAAATCAGCAACACCGCGGCAAAGGGCGCGAAGACCGTATTTGCCAGCGGCAGGCTGATCACCGGGCCTGCGCCGGACGTGACGGCACAGGGCGATGATCTTGCCGCGGTTTTTTCACGGTTGCCGCAGGATAAGGACCCCCGCCAATTCTACCGGCAGGCCGAGGCGGCCGGTATGCGGTGGGGACCGGCCTTGCAGAGCGTTTGCGGCTTTAAATACAGTTCAACCGAAGGCGTGGCAGAACTGCGTTTGCCGGTTGAGCCGAACAGTGCGGACAAAGGCTATGTGTTGCATCCGGCGATATTGGACGGGGCCCTGCAAACCGTGGCGCTGTGGTGCCACACGGACGCGGCGGCATTCAGGCCCGGTTTTCTGGCGTATCTCGGCGCCGTGACGATCTACCGGCCGTTGACGTCGCATTGCTTTGCGTGCGTAAAACCGGTGGATACAAAAAATACCAAGTTCGCAATTCAAATCAGCGATGCCCGCGGCCACCTGCTGGCGACGGTGCAAGACGTGTTCGTCAAGGCGCTGCCCGCAATCAAGCCCGCCGTGCAAGCCGAAGCGGTGGCGGCCATGACGTACATTGCCCGGTGGACTGCCGCCCCGCTGCCGCCGCGCGAATTAAAAGCGGATACAATTGTACTCTTCGACACCGATGCGACCCTTGCCGAGTTGTTTACGGCAGCCAAAAAACGGACGATTCTGGTGTTGCCGGGAACCCAATACAGCCAGATCACGGACACTCGTTTTACAATCAATCCCGAACATCCCCCGGACTACAGCCGTTTGTTGACCCAACTGAAAGACACCGGCGTTAAAATGCGCGCCATTGCGCATCTGTGGCCGTTAAACGCCGAGTCGTCTCCCAAAAGCGATTTAAGCCACGTGTCAAGCGGGTTGACCACCGGTGTGCGCTGCCTGTTCCATTTGACCAAGGCGTTGATGCAGTTGAAACCACAGTACGCTGTGCGCCTCGTGAGCAGCGTGCATGAAAACAGCACCGTTGTCCAGCCCTGGCATACCGCGGCCACCGGGTTTATCAAAAGCCTGCGCCAGGAAAACCCCCGGTATCAGTACAAACTCGTGCGCCTGGATCACCGGCGAACCTCTGCGCAGGCCAGGATGCGGATTGTTTTAGATGAATTGGCCTCCGGCGACGGCGTCGATATCCGATATAACGGGGAACGGCAACAGCCCTGCCTGTTTCCCGCGCAAACACCGGCACTGTCAAATGTTCTTAAAACCGGCGGAGTGTACCTGATCACCGGAGGGGGCGGCGCCTTGGGCCGGATTTTTACACAGTACCTGGCGGACACTTACGCTGCAACCGTCATTGCGCTGGGTCGCCGGCATACCGGCGCCATTGACGCGTCCCGGACCGGGCAGGTCGTCTATCATGCGGCCGACGTGTCCGACAGGGCGGCCCTGCAAGCGGTCTGGCGGACCATCCGGCAACAACACGGGCCGCTGAACGGGATAATCCACGCGGCCGGCGTGATTGCGGACAACTTCATCCTCAAAAAAGATATTCATGAGTTCAACGCGGTTTTACGGCCCAAAATCGAGGGGACCGTGAACCTCGACGAAGTGACGCGCCGGGAGAAGTTGGACTTTCTGGCCCTTTTCTCCTCGATCGTGTCGGTCTTCGGCAACACCGGCCAAAGTGATTATGCCACCGGCAACGGATTTGTCGATGATTTTGCCGTGTGGCGCAACCGGCAGGTGGCGCAGGGGCGGCGCACCGGCATGACGCTGGCGCTTAACTGGCCCCTGTGGCAGGACGGCGGCATGACGCTGGACGATACCCTCAAAGCCTACCTGCGGGAAACCTACGGCATGACCCCGCTGCAAACCCCGGAGGGGCTGGCGGCCTTTGAGGACGCCCTGTCAGCCGCCCGGGCCAACACCATTGTGTTCAAAGGGGACCTGTCCAAACAGGATCTGGTCGCATTTTCTTCCGGTCCGCAAGTTGCAGAACCGGCACCAACATCTTCGGCCGGACCGGTGACGAGCGCCACCCGGGCCGTTCGCTATTTCACCGGAAGATTTGCCACGGCAATGGACTGGGATGCGGCCGAGGTCAACCCCGACGAAGAACTGGAGCGCCTGAGCGACACCGCCCGTCTTAGCGGGCAATTGACGCCCCTGCTGGAGAGCGATTTCGGTAAACTGCCGCAAACCTTGTTCTACGAGTATTTGACCATCCGGGAAGTCGCCGGGTACTTCCTTGAGCACCATGGGGATAAACTGCAGCAGCTATTGGATGGGTGGCAACGCACCGCCAACGCCGGCGCGCGTCAGGCGGGCGAAGACGTACCGGCTCAAGACCAGGGCGCGCAAACGGCGCGCGCGCCATCCGCACGTGCGGACATTACGGGCGCCGGTCAAGCGACTGACGCCGGCCTGCATGCGCAAACCTCGGACTATTTTATCAACCTGCTTGCAACGGAATTTGATATTCCCAGGGCGTCTATCGATGTCAACGAAGATCTTGAAAACTACGGTCTTGATTCGTTGGTGATCATGAAAATCAATACCATGCTCGAAAAACAGTTCGGCAAGCTGCCCCGGATGCTGTTTTTCGAGTATTTGAACATTCACGATCTGGTCGGCTATTTTATCGAAAACCATAAAACGCGGCTGCTGGCCCTGTTTGCGGAGTCGTCGGCAGAAAACGGCGAACCGGCAGACAATGGGCCGCTGATCAGGACGCGCATGAAAGGAACCAAAGTCAAATGAGATGCCGAGTCAATCTAGCGTCACCGCTGTGGAAGTATTCCGGTAATCAGGCCGAGTTCGAAATCGAGGGCGACACCGTCCGGCAGGTGCTGAGCCGCCTGGAAGAAGAAGCGCCGGGCATGAAAGACATTCTGACCGGCCCGCTGCGTGACGCAATCAGGATCTATTTGAACAATGACGACATCGAAATGCTGGAGAAAATGGATACCGCGATCAAAGCCGGCGATGAACTTTACATCAGCCCGGTATTGACCGGTGGTTAGAAAGACGGCAGTTTTTATGCAAGGAGGATCGCTGAAGTGAACACCCGGGTTTGCGACACATCCGAACAAAACCGTTACACCCGCCAGATGATGCTGCCCAATTGGGGCAAAACCGCACAGCAACGCCTGAAGGACGCCACGGTGCTGATTGCCGGGGCCGGCGGGCTCGGTTCGCCCAACGCCTTTTATCTGGCGTGCGCCGGCGTCGGCCATTTGAAAATCTGCGATGACGATGTTGTTGAATTGTCCAATTTAAACCGGCAAATACTGCACACCTCGCAACGCATCGGCCAAAACAAAGCCGCGTCGGCACAAACGACCATTGCTGCGCTCAATCCGTACGTCACCGTGACCGTCGTCGCCACGCAAATCACGGCGGACAACGTGTCCGCGCTGCTTGAAGACGTGGATGTCGTGGTTGATTGCCTCGACAACCTGCAAACCCGGCTGTTGTTGAACCGGCAGGCCCATCGCCAAACCATCCCGATGGTGCACGGCAGTATTTACGGCATGGAAGGGCGGGTGGCCTTCATCAACCCGCCGCATACGCCCTGCTTGCAATGCCTGGCCGGCAAGGCTTTTGATGATGGTACCTTTCCGGCGGTGGGCGCGGCAGTGGGGGTGATCGGATCGCTGCAGGCCCTGGAGGTCGTCAAATATATAACCGGCTGCGGCCGGAACCTGACCCATACCATTCTGGCCTGGGATGGGTTTCATAACCGCTTCCAGATGCTCACTTTCAACACCAAGGCGGATTGTGACGTGTGTGGACCGAGGCAACCGGAGAACGCCAAATGAATCCGAAGACAATGAAGCCGAAGAAATTCTCCAAGCTGGTCGATTGCGGACCGCATGAATTTACCGACACCTCCCTGCTGCCCTCGGCTGTCATGCGCCGCGCCTATGAAGGCATCGACGCGCATCTGACCGATCAATACTGGAATATGCTGCGGCGCATAACCGACAAACAGGTCACCTTTGAGCAGGTGCAGGTCCATGCCGCCGTCTTTGACCATCCCGTCACATTCCCCGATGACAGCCGCATGCTCGTGCTGACCGATATCCGCACCATCAATGACCGCAGGCAACTTCAATATGAAGCGGATATCCACACCGCCCAACAGCCGTTTACCAAAATTGCCACGTATCGCGCCGTTGCAAATGAATTTCAATATGCCGACCCGCAACAGGCGTTGTTCGCCAGTCCCACAACCGACGGGCGCTTGACCAGTGAGATCAAAGACCTGGCGCCCGCCGGCGAGCAAAGCGAGGACCTGCGCGGCTTCAACAGCCGCCTGCGCGGGCTGCGGCTCGCCGGTAAATGGCTGGGACCGGTGCAGACCAGACATGTCGCCATTGCCGATTACTGCCAGTACGCCCAACTTGCGGTCTTTTTGTGCTATGCCGGACCGGTCACCCATATCGGCCGCTGCGCCATGGTCGACTGGTTGCGCGCAAACCACTCCCCGGAAGTCGCCCGGACTCTGGCTAGTAAAATCGACTACCGCGGGTGGAAAATGTGGCTCAGCCTGATCGGCACTTTCTACCTGAACCAGCGTTTTGTTGTGCACACCTATTTCATGCAGATCGAAGACAAATGTCACCTGAAGCATGAAATCTACACCGCGAAACCCGAAGTGCTGGTTAACATCATTTTAGAGCAGTACGCGGTGTGAACCGATTACGGTATCCGCTCCTGTTGCCCCACACTCAGGTCATGCAGGGGAATCAGGATGTCGGCCATCGCTTTGACTTTTTGCGCGGAATCATAGGCCTGCATGGCATTCAAATGAACCCCTGAACAGACCGCCGGTCCGGTGGCGGGAAAATTTTTATCATTGCAGCAAAAGCCGGTGATCACCGCCCGGCCCCGGCTGGTGTCGACAGCCACCGACTGGCCGCCCGGTGTGTGCCCCGGCGTGAAGATGACATCGATCCCGTCGACCACGGTGGCGTCGCCGTCAAGCGTGACCACATCGACATCATCGAGAATATCCGGGTAGTAGCGATGATCCACCGGGTGGGGATCCTGCAAAAAGGCATATTCGGCCGCCTGCACATAAACTTTTGCACTGGTGCATTTGTAATCGTTTTCACAGTGATCGTTGTGCAGGTGGGTGTGGATAATGATATCGATATCTTCCGGGGTCAAGGCGTGCTTTGCCAGGGCGTGTTCAAACTCAAGCACTTTCATGCCCTGCTCTTGTTCAAATTCCATGGGGATCATCACCTGTTCCAGACCGCTATCGACCAGAATGTTCCGGTCGCCCCCCTTGATCAGAAACACATAGACCGGAAGCCAGATGCGGGTCCCATAATTGCGCAAGTAGGTCATCACGCCCTGGTCGGTCTCATTGACGCCTACCACGATCGGATAGATTGAATAATTCGGCATGGATTACTCCTTGATTTTGGGATGGGTTGCGGCTCAAAGCCGAACCCATCATAGCGCATATTCGGTTTGAATTACCAGGGGCAGGCTTACAAAGTACGGCAAAAGGTTATTATCGATTCGATCCCGGCCCCCGGCTTTCGCCGGGGTGACGATGGGGTGAAGTTTCATAACGCAGTTAGGCCGCATCCGTATGGTGAGCCATGCCCACCGGATTGCTGAATAACAGTTCATTTCTACCGGTCCGTTTCCACGGCAATGAAATCCGGTTTCACAAACATGACCCCTTGGGGCCGTTCATCCAAAACGCATTGAAATTTTGAACTAAAACAAATTTGCAGGCGTTGGCCGGATTTTTACTTGACACGGCGACCGGCGCCTTGTTAAATGAATGAACATTCATTCATAAAAGTGTCAGTCAGGTTTATAATCCGAACATATCGAGGAGGTTACGACAATGAGAAAAATCAAGAAAGCTGCGGTCATCGGCTCCGGCGTCATGGGGGGCGGCATTGCAGCCCTGCTGGCCGGCGCCGGCATCGAAACGTTACTTTTGGACATTGTACCGTTTGACCTTACGGGTGAGGAGAAACAGGATCCGGTTGCCCGCAACCGGATTGTTAAAACCGGCCTCGACACGCTCATAATGACCCAGCCCCCGCTGCTGATGCAACCCGCCGATGCGGCGCGGATCAGCATCGGCAACCTGGAAGACGATTTTGAACGACTGGCCGCTTGTGACTGGATCATTGAAGTGGTCGTTGAAAACCTCAAGATCAAACAAGACCTTCTCAAACGGCTGGAAACGATTCGCAAAGCAGACGCCGTCGTTTCCACCAACACCTCCGGTATTCCGCTCAAAGCCATGTCCAAGGGGTTGAGCAAAAAATTCCGCCAACATTTCATGGGCACCCATTTTTTCAATCCGGTTCGCTACATGAAACTACTCGAATTGATTCCGGGTGAAGACACCACCCCCCAGATTCTGGAATTCATGGCCGATTTCGGCGAACGCATCCTCGGCAAGGGGATTGTCTGGGCCAAGGATACGCCGAATTTTGTCGGCAACCGCATCGGGGTGCACGGCATGGTCAAAGCCATGCAGTTGATGATTGAAGACGGCCTGTCCATCCCGCAGGTCGATGCCTTGTTCGGTCCGGCCATGGGGCGTCCCAAAACCGCCATGTTCAAAACTAGCGATCTGGTCGGGTTGGACACCCTGGTCCATGTGGCCCGAAACACCTACGATCTGGTGCCCGGCGACGAGCAGCGCGATGCGTTTGTGGTGCCGGCATTCATCACCCGGATGATCGATAAAAAATTGCTCGGCAAGAAGACCAAAGCCGGGTTCTACAAAACCGACCTGACCCCGGAGTGGAAGAAAATCCGCAAGGTGATCGATCCGGGCACCCTTGACTATGTTGAGCTGCAACGCCCCACCTTCGACTGTCTGGAGGCGGCGAAAACAGCGAAAACCACGGCCGACAAAGTCAAGGCGATTGTTTACGGCGACGATCAGGGCGCGCGGTTCGCCTGGAAAGTCATTGCCGGTTCGCTCATCTACGCCGCCAACCGGGTGCCGGAGATCTCCGATACCATCGTAGAAATCGACAACGCCATGAAATGGGGCTACAACTTTGAAATGGGCCCCTTTGAAACCTGGGACGCCATCGGGGTGAAGGACGCGGTCCTCAAGATGAAAAAAGAGGGCTACGAGGTGCCGGCCAATGTTGACGCCATGCTCGAGACCGGCAACGAAAGCTTCTACAAGACCGAGAACGGGCAGGTGCTTTACTACGATTTTACTGCCGGAACCTACAAACCGGTGCAGGTCAGCGCCACCGTGGTATCGCTGGCCAACCTGAAAAGTGCCGGGAAGGTCGTCAAACAAAGCAAATCCGCCTCCCTGGTCGATCTGGGCGACGGCGTGTTCTGCTGTGAATTTCACTCCAAGATGAACGCTCTGAACAAAGAGATCGTCGACTTTATCGCCGAGGGGCTGGATCTGGTCGACGCCGAAGGGGTCGGGCTGGTCATCGGCAATCAGGCCGGCGGGATGCCCGGCGCCTTCTCGGCCGGTGGCGATCTGGCCTACATGGCCACCCTGGCCCGGGCCGGCAAGTTCGATGAAATGGATCTCTTCTTAAAAACCGCGCAAGACGGCCTGCAACGAACCCGCTATGCGACCTTTCCGGTGGTGGCGGCGCCGTTCGGCCTGACCCTGGGCGGCGGCTGCGAAGTCTGTTTGGGAGCCGACCGGATTGTCGCGCATGCCGACCTTTACATGGGGCTGGTTGAAATCGGTGTCGGCCTGCTGCCGGCCGGCGGCGGGTGTCTGAATCTGTACAAGAAGTTTATCAGCACCATCCCGGCCCCGGTGACCGACGTCGACCTGGCCAAGTTCTTCGTGCCGGCCTTCATGAACATCGCCATGGCCAAGTTCTCCAACTCGGCGGCCGACGCGCGCAACAACGGCTTGTTGGGACCTCAGGACCGTATCGTCTTCAACCGTGATTACCTTATCGGCGAGGCCAAAAAGGAAGTACTGCGGATGGTGGCCGACGGCTACGCACCGCCGGTAAAAAGCCCGGTCAAAGTTGTCGGTCAGGCAGCCCAGGGCATGATCAACGCCGAACTGTACAACATGCGCAGCGCCAACTACATTTCCGATTACGACCTGTTTCTGGCCAAGCGCATCGCCTATGTGGTCAGCGGCGGCGACGTGGCGCCCAATACCCTGGTCGACGAAGATGTTATCTTGAAACTGGAGCGCGACGCCTTTATTGACTTCTGGCAGGAAGAAAAAACCCGGGCCCGCGTGGAACATATGCTAAAAACCGGCAAGCCCCTGCGTAACTAGCCGTTAAAAGAAGCTAAAGGAGGTAGTCAAATGAGAGATGCCTATATCGTAACATCCGTCCGGACCCCGGGCTGCAAACGCGCCAAGGGGGCTTTCAGCCAAACGCGCCCGGAAGACCTGCTGGCGTTCATCCTGAAAACGGCCGTGGAAAAAACCCCCAACCTGAAAACCGAAGACATCGAAGATATTATGGTCGGCTGCGCCTTTCCCGAAGCCGAGCAGGGCTTGAACATCGGCCGCATTGCCGGTCAGATGGCCGGCTTTCCCGATTCAGTATCCGGCGCCACGGTCAACCGCTTCTGTGCCGCCGGTTTGGAAGCAATCGCCCAGGCGTCCATGCGGGTGATGACCGGCTGGTCCGACATTGTCATCGGCGGCGGGGTGGAGTCGATGAGTTTCGTCCCCATGGGCGGCAACGTGCCGCGCCCCCACCCGGAGTACACCCGGCAACATGCCGACCTGTACGCCTCCATGGGCATCACCGCCGAGAACGTGGCCAAGCGGTATAAAATCTCGCGCGAAGACCAGGACGCGTTCGCCGCCCTGTCGCAGCAAAAAGCCGCCGCCGCTCAGCAGGAAAACCGCTTCACCGAGATCGTGCCCACGCCGGCCTTTCGTTTCGTGGCGCAGGCCGACGGCACCTATGCCAAGCAAGTGGCCATGCAAGAAATCGATGACGGGGTGCGCGCCGGCACAACCAAGGAAAAGCTGGCCCAACTGCGGCCGGTGTTCGCCCTTAACGGCAGTGTCACCGCCGGCAATGCCTCGCAAACCACCGACGGCGCCGCCGCGACCATCATCATGAGCGAAGCCAAAGTCAAGGCGCTCGGCGTCAAGCCCCTCGCCAAACTGAAGTACTACACCACCACCGGCTGCAAGGCCGACGAAATGGGTGTCGGCCCCAAATACGCCATCCCCAGGGTCCTTGAAATGGCCGGGCTCGACGTGAAGGACATCGGCCTGTTCGAAATCAACGAAGCCTTTGCTTCCCAGGCGTTGTACTGCGTCCGGGAACTGGGTATCGACCTGGACAAAGTGAACATCAACGGCGGCGCCATTGCCCTGGGCCATCCCTTAGGCTGCACCGGCGCCAAGCTGTGCGCCACCCTGCTGGCCAACATGCAGCGCCTGGGCGTCAAATACGGCGTCGAATCGATGTGCGTCGGCGGCGGCATGGGCGCGGCCGCGGTATTTGAGTTATGTGACTAGGGGCCGTTGGCCCCTGGTGCTCCCGGTAAACGCAAAAAAGCCGAAGCGGTGTCACGCCGCTTCGGCTTCAGTTCGTGTCCATCCGGAAACAGCATCTTTTGGCCCCTGGCGGCGTTCTCGCATTTTTAAAATCCTCGACATAGCGCGCTATGCCTGCGGTTTTAAAAATGCTCGGGCCTTGCCAGGAGCCAAAATCTAC
>JANQIE010000107.1 GCA_028282295.1 Desulfobacterales bacterium
AGCGAATTTGAAACCGCAGGCGTAGCAAGGCTACGTCGAGGATTGCAAATTCGTGAGAACGCCGGCCTGGACCAAAAGATGCTATTTCCGGATGGGCACAAGCTTACAGAGCAGAAATACACGAGGGTTTGAATATCATAGAAAACTGGAACTCAGCGAACTCTTTTATCTCGTATGGCCGCAAATCCGAGATCCAAACCAACGATCCTGAACAACAAGAGCTGGCCATCCTATGTTTGCATCTACTGCAAAACGCCCTCATATGGTGAACACCATCATGGTCGAACGCGTGTTGCACGAGGACAACATGCGCCACCGCATGCAGTCCGAAGACTTTAACGCCCTGACACCTTTGGTCACATTGAATATCAATCCAAGAAGGCATCGTGTGAAACAACACAGATTCTTTTACGAATACAAAACCGTGGCATAAAGAAACGGCATTGACTATAGAGTTTATGCAACGCTAGAGTCAATGCCGTTTCCTTAAAGCTATTTCGAACTGTGGGGGCGGCGTTCCGCCGCAACATGTTTTTTTAAATCCATAGAAATCGCGGATAGACGCCGCTCACACAATAATATCATGGCGCCACGATCCTTAAGGAAACGGCATTGACGTTAGGGTAAACAGATTGCCGCCGGGTTTGAGGCACGTATGCAATTGCGCCAGAAACGCCGCCGCGCCCGGCACTTCGTGGCCCATGTAAAAGGCGATGGGAGTTCAGCGCTTTCAGGATGTTTCCGCCGCCCCCTTGTCCGCCTCATATTCTTTTTCAGCGATGATATCTTCCAAATCTTCCTTGGCTTTGATCAACTCCTTCAGCGACATGGACTGGGGATCACGATCGAGCAACGAGGAAACCTGAATGCCGTGCTCACTTAAAAACTGGTCCACTATGGCTTGGTTTTTTTTGTACAAGTAAAACCCCAGGGCCGAAAGGCCCAGTCCTGCTGCAAAACCGGTGATGTGTTGGGACGAAATGGCCATGTACGCCTCCTCTTTAATGTGTTTAATATGTTATAACAGGTTACGGCCGTCCGGGACCGACGCGCAGCCGAATCCCCCGGCGCAAATTTTCCAATCCCTCCAGCACGTCATCGTGCTCCCGGGACAGTTTTTGTATTTTCGTAAACAGGCTATCTTCCGCAGTGAGTTGCAGGTCGCTGTACAAACCGAACAGCAGGTGGGGCAGACGCGCCAATAGTCCCTTGGCGCTTGCATCCATGGGGCTGCGGGACAATGCGGCTTCGTATTCGCACTGGTGATCGTCGCAAGCCGAGTCGGCGACTCTGGTTTCCAGCTTCAATAGTTTGGCCGGCGGTTCGATCAAGTGGCGGGCAAAGGTCATCACCCAGGCGACAGTGGCGCCCTTGATCAGTTTGCCGCGCAACAGCGACGTCAGCAGATACCCGATTGAAAGTACTTCGGGATGAAACTGAGCCTTGCTTTTCAGATCCAGATAAATGTGTTCGGCCACGGCGGCCGTTGTCCCCAAACCGCCGATCAAGTGGACCGCATGCAACGATTTTGGGTTGGTAGAAAAAAACGTCATTAAATGGCCGGCCAGCAGTGACATGCCTGCCAACACGGCTAGCCGGCTTAAGGGGACTTTCGGTCCGGAAGCGCTAATGTTGACTTCCTGCAACTGGTGATCGGCCGACAAGGCCAGGGCCGTGCGCAGAATGATTTCCTCCGGCGCGATTTGGGCCGGATCGCAGCGGATGAGCAGATTCCGGGTCGCGGCGGTGTAGACTACCGCCAGTACGCCCGGATGACTTTTAACCATTTGCACGGTCCTGGCGGCGTCATGCGGCGGATGCGACAGGCGCAGGCGTAAACGGGCCGGCAGCAAGTGTGCGACTTCAACCTGAAGATGTGTCGGCAGTGTCTGCATTTTTCCCTCTTTTGGCACCGGCTTCATAATGGTTAAATGTCTTTTTCAATATCACTGATGAGAATCCGGGCGGAATTCGACACCACGGCGATGGTGGTGGCGTTGTGAAGCACTGCCGCCCAGAAAACCGGCAAAACACCCATCGACGCCAGCATCAGGCCGATGGTGTTGACACCGATGGCGGTGGCGAAATTCTGCCGCACGATTTGCATTGTCTTCTGGCTCAACCCGGTAATTCCGGGGAGCAACAACGGATTGTCGTTATTAATGGCGATGTCGGCGGTTTCGATGCTGATTTCAGTGCTGCCGCGGCCCAGTGAAATGCCGACATCGGCATAGGCCAGGGCGGGCGCGTCGTTGACGCCGTCGCCCACCATCACCACCTTGCGCCCCTTGGCCTGCATTTTCAAAACGTTTTCGGCCTTCTCCTCGGGCAGCGCCTCGGCCTGATAACTGTCGACGGACATCTTCGAGGCCATTACATTGGCGTGGGCTTCGATATCGCCGGTGAGCAGCACGATTTCATCGTAGCCTTGCCGGCGAAGGCGGTTCAGAGTCTTTTTCATGTCTTCGCGCAAACTGTCCTGAATTCCGATCACGCCGATGAGTTGATTGCTCCGGGCCACGTAGATGACATTTTCACCGCGCTGATGCATGCCCGCAATGGTCTGCTCGGCGATGGTCACGGCAACCCCTGCCGCTTGCAGATAGGCGGCGCTGCCCACCCGAATCTTGCGCCGGTTGACGGTGGTTTCAACCCCCTTGCCCAAATGGACTTTGACGCGTGAATGATCGGGAATCCGCCAGCCCATTTCGCGCACTTTGTTGACAACGGCCAGTGCAATCGGGTGATTGGTGGTCTCCTCGCAAGCCGCCGCCAATTCGACGATTTCACGCGCCTCGATGTGGGGCTCAGCCGCATAAATCGACGCCACTTTGGGCCGCCCTTCGGTGATGGTGCCGGTTTTGTCGAGTATCAGGGTGTCGGCCTCGCTCAGCGTTTCGATGAAGTTCCCCCCCTTGACCAGCACGCCCTGGGCCGCGGCCCGGCAGACGGCGGCGGCAAAGGCGGTAGCCGTCGACAACCGGACCCCGCAGGAATAATCGATGATCAACATGTTCAGCGCCCGCGTGGGGCTGCGGGTGATCATGTATACCATCAAGGCCAGGGCGAAATTCACGGGAATGAATTGGGCGGAAAACCGGTCGGCATATGCCTGGATGGGGGCCTTGCGGCTTTGCGCTTCTTCAACCATGTGGACGATCCGCGATATGGCCCGGTCGTCGCCCACCCTTTCGGCTTTGACGGTCAGATTGCCTGATTTGACGGTCGACCCGGCATAGACCGTATCGCCTGCGGTTTTAACGGCCGGCATGAACTCTCCGGTCAGCGAGGCCTCGTCAATGGACGCCTCACCTGCATGCACACTGCCGTCCACCGGAATTCTGGACCCGGTATGAACCGCAAGTAAATCGCCCGGCACGATCTCTTCCAGGGGCACGCGCACCTCTTTGCCGCCGGGGCCGACTTTCCAGGCAAACTGCTCCTCCATGGCCAGCATGCCGACAATGGCACTGCGGGTTTTCTCCATGGTATACGCGGTCATCAGTTCGGCAATATCGGCCAGCAGAATAATTGTCAGCGAAGAACTGCTCTGACCGGACAGCAGACTCGCCAGGATCGCCGCGGCGCTCAGCGTGTCGGCATTGGGACGCCGATTAAATCGGAGTGCATTGAACCCGCTGGCAAAAATCGGCTTGGACAGCGACATTGCGGTGAGCGCGTTCAAATTGGTAAATTTTTGCATCAAACCGGCCGGCTGGGCCGGTTTTCGAAAAAAACCGTACAGCAGCGTGATGGCGTTGATGCCGATGCGCGTCAACATTTCACTCAACGGTTCTTCCTGAATACGTCGCTCCTGGACCGTTTGCGATGTCTTTGCTTCGCGGTCTTTTTTGAACGCCGTCGTCGAATAGGTGGCGATAGCGTTTTCGGTCAACTCCAGAATTTCACGCGCATTGGATTTGCCCACATCAAAGTAAATAAGAATGCTCGCGGTCACAGGCGATATGTCTACGGAAGACACCGCGAAATCCGCTTCAAGCCGCGCGCTGATTTCCTTTTGGTAGTCAGCCAGAAATTCCAGGGCCCGACTATGAATGCGCACGCGACCGGGCAGACTGTGTTGAATATCGCAAGCCATCAAGGGCTTGGGACGCACATTGAAGATCATTGGTGCACCTGCCTGCCTGGATGTTGAACCAAATGAAGCATCCGGTGCACACGCCGGTGCATCGTTTGCAGAAAGGCGGCGATCTGACCCTGCGAGTAAAACGGAGCGTCCGTATAATCGCGGTAAAACCGGCGCGTCAACTTCTCCAACCAATCCAAAATCTCCTGTTGGGAGACACGCCCCGGATTGTACCGAATCAGCACGCATCCGCTGACACGACGTACTTCGACGCTGTCAATGCCGTCCCTGAGGCTGATAATATCAGCCAGTTTCCCGGCATACCGGTCCCATGACGCCGAAAGCTTTTCCAACAATGGCACATGCAACCGCAAACGTCCGGGAAGATGGTGGACAATCCGGCTTTGACTGACATATTTTTCAAGCGGCAATGCAAACAGGTTCATTTACTTTCCTTTTTGGGTCAGAATGTAGGTCCACCACAAGAGGCTGACGCCGCCGGGCAGCGCGCGGTCGCGGCGAATCAGAAGCTGATACAGGGCCAGCGCCAGAACACCCGCCATCAGCGATGACGTCAGATCGAGCAGTCCGCCGCTCGCCTCGTAAATCTGCTGGTTCACCGCCCGGCCGACTAGATTGAGTTCTCTGGTGAGCCGGCCCTGCGGCGTCTTTTCCAGTTCCTGCTCCAGCCCCAGCATTTTGATGACAATGCCATGCACCACAAGTCCTTGAATGCGCGCTTCATCGTAACGGATCAACAGGCTTCCGGTCCGCGCCTCGATGTCGACCGCGTCAATCCCTTCGATTTTCACCAATTGCGCCCGCATCTTTGAACGCGTATTCGCCGGCGTTTGCAGGAGCAGGGGCGCGGCCAGGCGCAGTCGTCCGGGCAGGGTGTGCACCAGTTCGAGCTTGCCCTGGATGGACGGCAGCCGGGGCTGCACGCGGGCTTTTTTTCTAAACAGGGCGGCGAGAATAAATCCTGCGACCATATGCATGGCATCACTCCATTTTTATTACGCATCAAAATTCAAAACTTGATCTCAAAAGTATTTCTGTCAAGAAAAAGAACAGCCCCAAAAAAAAGAAAGCCGTTCCGGTCATGCCCAGCTTATATTTACGACTGCTCAACTTGCGCCAAAGGCGCCGTCGCGCCGGCATGAAGAAAAAACACACCATTGACACGGCCCAGCAGGTGACCGGCGCCCAAACCAGAAATTGTTGCAGTAGACGAGCCATATAAAAAACTTGAGTAACTTTGAGTAACAATGTGAACAGAATCACACGTCGACGCCTGACAATATTAACCCGGCAATAAAATACCTTTAAAATTGTGATTCCGGCGAGCGCCGGAATCAAGCGTCAATTCTGGATGCCGGATCAAGTCCGGCATGACGAA
>JANQIE010000108.1 GCA_028282295.1 Desulfobacterales bacterium
TTCGTCATGCCGGACTTGATCCGGCATCCAGAATTGACGCTTGATTCCGGCGCTCGCCGGAATCACAATTTTAAAGGTATTTTATTGCCGGGTTAATACACACGCAGTTCTTCGGAAATACGCTGGATTTTTTTCTCCAGGGGCGCGATCTCCTTGCCGCGCCCCATCGATTCGAGCTTTTTGCGTAGTTCCTCAACCTGCCGCTCCAGCTTGGGCAGAATGTCGGTTTTCAGTTTTTGCTTGACCGCATCACTCAGGGTGCCCAGCCGGGCGATCATTTCATCCAGCTTGCGTTCCAGGCGCTTGATCTGATCGCTTTCAGAAATACCGGCCAATTCCGACCAGACACTTTCGAATTCGTCGGCCAGCCGGCCGAATTGATCCTCCAATCGGGCTTGCATTTGGCGTAATTTCGCCGCCCAGTGGGTTACACCGTCGATGGTCTGGTCCGCCTCTATGGGCGCAGCGTCGGCTTGACCGGGCAAAACCGCTATGCGCTTGGGGTTGTCAGCGGTGCTGCCTGCGATAAAAAAGAAGCTGTCGTGGGTTGCCACGTGTTTAAACGCCTCTTCGATCGACACAGCCACCAGAAAATCACCCTTGTTCGTGTAGGTAACCTGTTTTACCGCGCCAATGGGTTGACCGGCATGAACAACCGGTGCGCCGGCCTTGAGGCCGTCCACCGCTTGAAAGCGAATGTTGAATTCGAGGGCATGGGGACCGCAGGCCGCGATTAAAACGAACAGCCCCATGATAATAAGCGCTTTTTTGGTCATGATCTCTCCTGATTACATGCGTCAAGTAGTGTGCAACGCGTTGCAAATTTGTTCCGATCGTTGTGTGCGCGTTGATCGTGTGCCATCAAAATAGGCCCGTACGGCGGCGTGTGTCAAGTGGACCGGACCGATACCAATGGACTCCCGGTTTTCAAAACGCGCGGTCCAGAAAAAAACTATTCCCATCGGTCCCGTCATTGTAATATACAGCCTTAAACCACCTACCTGAAAGGAGATTCATCATGGAACTGTGCCCCTGCGGCAGTGAGAAAACCTACGGCGATTGTTGTGGGGTTTACATTGACGGCGACCAATGCGCCCCCACCGCCGAAGCGCTCATGCGGTCACGCTATACAGCTTACACCAGGATCGCCATCGATTACATTTACAACACCACCCATTCAAGCCAGCGGGACAATTTCGACCGGAAGGACAACGAAAAATGGGCCCAAAAGACGGATTGGCAGTCCCTGGAAATTGTCAACACCATCGACGGCGGCGCCGAGGACGACACCGGGGTCGTTGAATTTATTGCCCAGTACCGCGAAAAAGGTAAACCGGGCCGTCATCACGAAATCGCTGAATTCAGAAAAGAGGATGGTTGCTGGTATTTCTACGACGGCCGCGCCCCCAAAATACAGCAGGTCAAAAGAGAAGGTCCCAAGATCGGACGCAACGACCCATGCCCCTGCGGAAGCAGTAAAAAATATAAAAAATGTTGCGGTTAATATTAAACCGGCAACTAAATATGTAAGCCTTCGTCATGCCGGACTTGATCTGGCATCCAGAATTGACGCTTGATTCCGGCGCTCGCCGGAATCACGATTTTAAAGGTATTTTATTGCCGGGTTAATATGACCTGACCAGAGATTCCCCCTTGAGGGTATAGCCGTCAGGCTAAGGCTATAAATAGGCAAGTGCCCATCCGGAAGTAGCATCTTCTGGTCTCTGGCGGCGTTCTCACATTTTCAAAATAATGGCGGAGCCATTCACGTTCTTGCGACAGTAGTGTGCTAGGCCTGCGGTTTTAAAAATGTTCAGACCTTGCCAGAAACCAGACTCTACTATTTCCGGATGGGCACAAGCAAAAAGGTAGCTTGTCGTTTAGAGCCTGGCCCCCGGCGCCTGCCCCGGACCCGATCCGGGGGTCGCCGGGGTGACGAAGCATTTTTCTGCGTCATTCCGGCGAAAACCGGAATCCAGATCGAATGATTCCATCCGATTGATGCCTCACCCCGATCTAAAGTAATATCAAAGCACACCGGCACACTGACATCCAGTAAACGCAAAGAACAATCTTCGCCTCCCAAAACCCTCCCAAAAAATAAATCAAAGATTGACTTCCCCTCCAAATCCATGTTAAACGACTCGCAACCTTATTTCACCGCCGATATCAAACTCAGCAACGCGGAGGGTTTTCAT
>JANQIE010000110.1 GCA_028282295.1 Desulfobacterales bacterium
TAATCTATCATTCGCTACTAAAATACATCCGTACTCTCGTAGCGTTTACTCATTATTAACGCGGACCTAAAACCACTATTCAGTTTTCAAAGATCAAAAGGTTAAAGCGAGAAGTTCGCTGTCCATCAAAAGAACTCGGCCGTTTTACAGTTCCTCCGTGGAAATGTCAACAGCTAAAATCAAAAAAAAACAGAAAATTTATAACATACTGAAAATAAAGGTATAAATTTATCAGCGGATATTACGACACCTTACCGGTCGCACGCTATCGCTCTTCAGCCAAAGGTAAATGCATATTCATCAAATCGATCTGCTTCTTTTCGGCGTCATTTATTTCATCGATATAGTGATTGAAGAATCGATCCATACGGGGATCAAAAAATCGGTGCAGACTCATATTCGCAACGGCGCGAAATCCCCGGCGCAATTTATGCGCCGCACCGATACCCGGGTCAAAATAACGAAAGTTGTTCTTTACGATCCATTCGATCGGTTTGTAAAAACAGGTATTGAAGTGCAAAAAATTAACATCTTCACGGCACCCCCAATATCTGCCATAAAGCCGGTCGGAATTGGTCACGAACATGCTCAACCCCACGGGATTGGTCACAGCGGAACCTTTTTCAAACGCCCCCACAAACATCAAATGGCGTTTAAAATGTTCACCGATACCGCTGAAGAAGGCCTCGTTTAAATACTTACATCCCCAGATGCCGTACCGGTCGTTGGTGCGCGCATAGTAGCGATACATCCGCTCAAAAAATGCATCCGGAATCTGGTCCCCTGCAAAAGACTTCAACGTAATC
Source organism: Desulfobacterales bacterium (assembly GCA_028282295.1). GTDB lineage: Bacteria > Desulfobacterota > Desulfobacteria > Desulfobacterales > JANQIE01 > JANQIE01. Next base: position 807 of record JANQIE010000110.1, read on the forward strand.
CCCTGCGTTTGCATCGCCTTGCATTCGCGCTTGATATTGCGTCTCTGGTTTGTTTTGAAAACAGCCAGATAGTCGTCAAAACTCTTTAAATCCGCATTGTACCAAAGAAATCCCTGATGATACCAGGCGGACATGCCCATATCGAATGTACCGCTACGCCAGTCTGGATCCACAAAGAGCATATTAAAACTCGCCAGCTTGTTGGTACGGCAAAAGCGTACAATTTCGTCCACCATCAACCTGGTTATCCGACTGTGGTCTAGTCCGGCTGCAATTAAAAACCGATAGCCGACCACAGGTGTAACCGGACTCATCCCTACGAGTTTGGGATAGTAAGCCGCACCGATTTTCTGAGCAAGTTCATACCAGGCGTTGTCAAACACAAACTCGCCCTGGTTGTGCATCTTGATATATAAAGGCGCGGCTGCCACCAAAGTCTCGCCCTGCCAAACTGTCAAATGACAGGGATTCCATCCTTTTTCGGGAACAATGCAGCCGGATTGTTCGAGTTGATTAAGCCAAGCCCATTGCAGGAACGGCCATGCCGGTTTCATAGCCAAAGCATCCCACGCCGCTTGCTCGATCTGAGCCATGCGGGTTTTCCAGGCAAAGTGTAGTGGTGGTTGCAACGCATCTGTCATTGTCTTGTTGCCACTATGTCAAAATTATCGGCTTGAGTACCAAGGCATTTTTCTAAAAGTTAGTGTCCATCCGGAAATAGCAGATTTTGGTTCCTGGCAAGGCCCGAGCTTTTTTTAAACCGCAGGCATAGCGGGCTACTGCCGAGGATTTAAAAAAAGCGAGAACGCCGCCAGGGGCCAAAATCTGCTATTTCCGGATGGACACAAGCTAAGATGCGTTGGCGGCATTGTCATTAACCAACCTTTGTCGAGGTTAAAAAAACAGGTGGGCCAGCAGAAGTCAAAACAATCGGAAAGCCTCAGGGGGGGAAACAAAATACTTCTCCCGCATCCTTAAGGCTTTTCGGTAGTCCTCCAGAAGGCGTTGTGTTCGAGGGGATCGTATTTTTTAGGGACACCATCAATATAAACAGTCGGAGCGACATTCATTTCGTCCCGACCGCATCGCATCAAGCGATCCGTTGTCATTACCCAGCCAATGATCGGGCCATACTCACTAAAAGCCTGACGGCTGTAGTGCGAGCAACTCGGATACATGGGGCATTGCCCTCGACGTACGCCGTTCAAATGATTGAGATGGTGTTGATAGATGGTTGCGATCATGCCGGCAGGCAGTGAAACAGACCGGTCTGACTGGAACCGGTGGGGCGCATGACCGCACGCGCTTAAAATCGAAGCCGCCAATATGCCCACAATCAACAGCAAGAATTTAACGGTAAAGTTACTCATGTGATTTGAATCCGCTGATGGTGTTGCAACGTTCTTACCGGCTTCTATCGGTAACCATTCGGAAACTTGGACTGCCAACGCCATGCATCGGCACACATTTGGCCCACATCTCTTTCAGCGCGCCAGTTCAATTCACTTTGAGCTTTGGAGGGATCGGCATAGCAAACCGCAACATCGCCGGGCCGGCGGGCTACGATTTCATACGGGATTTCCCGCCCTGAGGCGTCCGCAAATGCCGCCACCATATCAAGGACGCTGTACCCCTTGCCCGTGCCTAAATTGTAAACGGCAATACCGGGATTTTCCATCAACTTATCCAGTGCTTTAAGGTGACCGACGGCCAGATCCATGACATGAATATAATCACGCACACCGGTTCCGTCGGTGGTTGGATAATCGTCGCCAAAAACCGCAAGCCGGGCCAGTTTGCCGATGGCGACCTGACTGATGTAGGGCATCAGATTGTTGGGGATATCATTCGGGTCTTCGCCGATGGTGCCACTGAGGTGGGCGCCCACCGGATTAAAATACCTCAGCAGGGCGATATTCCACGAAGCGTCGGCAGCGTGCAAATCCCTCAGAAGGTACTCGATCATCAATTTGGTTTGTCCATAGGGATTGGTGGCACTTAGAGGAAAGTCTTCTTTTATCGGAACAGTTTCAGGGTCACCGTAAACCGTGGCCGATGAGCTGAACACAAGTGTTTTCACGCCATGTTCAACCATGGCGGCGCATAAATTGATCGTTCCGGTTAAATTGTTGTGGTAGTATTTTAACGGTTGCGCGACCGATTCGCCCACCGCCTTCAAGCCTGCAAAGTGAATGACGGCCTCGATTCTCTGTTCCTTGAACACCTGCGATACAGCCGAACGATCCAACAAATCGGCTTTATAAAAATCCAACTGCCGACCGGCGATCTTTTCTACCCGTTGTAAAGCAATTTCACTGCTGTTGGCTAAATTGTCAAGAACGACAACATCATGGCCGCAGGCCAGCAATTCAACACAGGTATGGCTGCCGATATAGCCGGCGCCGCCCGTCACTAAAATTTTCATGATCAATCAATCTGCAGATAAGCTAAAAAAGGGATCCCTAAAACACACAGGAGTAAAAGGGCGCCGATTATTTGTTTACTGCTACGTTCAAGTTTGTCGATCAAAATATCATTTTTCATCAGTTCTATTTTCCCTAACCATCACAAATTAAATTGTTGATACAGGAACCGGTTTGTAAATCGTAAATCAGTGAACGGGATAACTGCAGGGCATTGCATCTATCGACAGGTAACGGAATATAAGAACAAAGAAACTAAAGATGCAATCTTTTTTTTTAGCCGGTGCCCATCCGGAAATTGTGGATTCTGGCTGCGGCCTTGGCCTGAACCAAAATCTACAATTTCCGGATGGGCATTAGCTCACAGTTTTTCCCTTTAGGCGTTTTTTTAAACGCCGCACCGGTTGATTCGCAGTTTTCTCAATATGTTCCGCTTTTAGCACGCCTATGTGCACAAAACATCACATTGACGATGCCCCGCCGGACGTTTACTTTTACTATCAATGAACGACCATACCGGAGGAAATCCACATGATTGAAATCGTTATCGGAACCGCTGCCGGAATCTGTGTGTTCGCACTGTTCGCAATCGTTTTCTTTATTAAATCTCGCGACAGCTCGCGCTTGCCCACATGCGGCAAACCGGAATGTCGCTGCCAAAAAAAACGCAACCCACCGATATTGCGCCAACATCAGGCGGCCAGCAACGACCGGTAACGATGAATATGCATTTTTTGTACCTGAAATACCAAGCAGTAAAATAAGGAGAACCACTGATGATGAATCAGTTTCGAACTTTCCTGCTATTGGCTTTATTGACCGGGTTCATCCTATGGATCGGGCAAATGTTGGGTGGACGCCAGGGCCTGCTGCTGGCGCTGTTCCTGGCCGCAGCGATGAACATAGGCAGTTACTGGTTTTCCGACAAAATCGTGCTGTCCATGTATCGTGCCCAACCGGTCGACGCGGCATCAGCGCCGGAACTTTATCAAGTGGTGGCCACACTGGCCAAACGGGCACACCTGCCTGTGCCCAGAATTTATCTGATTAACCAGGATACGCCCAACGCCTTTGCCACGGGTCGCAATCCTCAAAACGCGGTTGTCGCCGTGACATCCGGTTTGATCCGAATCATGGAACCGGAAGAAATCAAGGGCGTGCTGGCCCATGAACTGGCCCATGTCAAAAATCGTGACATCCTGATCGGATCGATTGCCGCAACCATGGCCGGGGCGGTCATGTTTCTTGCGAGCATGGCCCGCTGGAGCATGTTCTTCGGCGGCAGTAATGATGACGACGAAGGCGGCCTTGGAATAATCGGCTTGCTGATCATGTCGATTCTGGCGCCCATGGCCGCAATGGTCATCCAGATGGCGATTTCCCGTGCGCGCGAATATCAAGCCGACGCGACCGGAGCGGCGATTGCCGGCAACGGCGACGGCTTGGCCGGTGCACTGGAAAAACTAGCATCATACAACCATCGGAATCAGATGCAGGCGCAACCGTCCACCGCGCATCTGTTTATCGTGAACCCGCTGAGCGGTGCGGGCCTGATGAACCTGTTTTCAACCCATCCGCCGATCGCACAACGCGTGGCCCGTTTACGGGGTGTGCCCCCCCATTTGGTCGGTGAAGCCGCGAAACCGGCCCCCCGAAACCAAGCACAAGAAGCAAGCCGATTTTGGGATCGGTTAAACCGATAGGCCGCGAAACAATAAAAATAAAAAACAGGATAAGTATAGTATGGGGCGGAACAGAAAAAAGCAGCCCTGCAGAATTGTCCGATGATCTATGCGGCTGGTGCACAGCGGGCTATCAGAACGACATGGCGGTAGCCGCCCCGCAATACACGCCCTGTTCCAGCCAGGATTGAGGCAAGGTGCATTGCCGGATGAAATACTCAAGCTTACTTGTTTGATGGTCGGTCAGGTGAGTGAAAATGACGCTGCAGCGACGCATGATTATGGAACTAAAGCAACTGCCACTCTCTATAACCGTGTCGGAAACCACTTTAAAGGCCAGTCCATCCAGGTTGAATCTTTCGCTCGCATAGAAAATGGTTAATTGGGAGTTTTCGTTCGGGCGAATATCATTTTGCATATAATGAAAAGACAGGCCGCCCAAACTAATGTCAATGATCTGTCCGAGTATTTTCGACTCGGGTTTCAATACCGCAACCGCACCTTCTTTTGCTTTGAAACGATGATCCCGCCGCGCTTCAGGAACCTCATTAAACATAAACCCACCCTAAATTGGTTGGCCGATGCCTAACCGGCATATTGACATTAAGAAAAGAAATTCAAACAGTTGAATACCAACTAAACCATTGCATTTAGTATGTCAATATATTTTTTATACCATATTTTGTGGTTTCAGCCTCCAAAACGCTTCGCAATTTAGCAACAACCGGTAATTACGGCGACTCGCGGTTGACCGTTTGCATGTAAAAAAACAATCCAAATCGCACCCATCCGAAAACACTATATCGCGTGCAAGATCAAGCTTGCCGTCCAGCACGGATATCGCGCAAAAGATGCTGTCTGCGGATGGGGACCGACTAAACCGCGACGGCCTCCTTGATAAGATTGACCGCGGATTTGATTCCCACGGTGGCAGTGTTGATCACAATGTCATAATTAACCGGGTCTTCGATATCCGCATGAAAATACTTACGGATGAACGCACGCCGGTCATTTTCCGTGCGGATAATGCGGTATTTTGCTTCTTCTGGTGAAACACTGAAATACTCCGCCACCCGATTCACACGAAACTCCTGAGGGGCAATAATGCGCACCCGAAACCGCTTATCCGGCGGTAAAATAAAATTCGCGCCCCGGCCCACCAATACCGCCCGGCCATGTTTACCGATCGTGCCGACAACCTTGAACAAATGTTGACTATACTGATCCGGCCACAAATGACGCGTGTTCACAAGGGCGGCAATCCAGTCTTCCAAGACCGAAAGCCCCCGCTCGTCCAGTGTTTCGAGCAGACGCGAACTCACATTGGCACTTTTGGCCATTTCATGAATCATTTCCTGGTGAAACAGGTCAAATCCCAATGCCTGCGCGAGTTGTTCGGCGAGGATACGTCCCCCGCTGCCGGGTTCGCGGGAAATGGTAACCGCCGGCACGAGCCGCCGGTCCGTTTTACTGGCAGTATGCTCCAGATGCCACTTTTTAACCTGCTCTTCGACGATTTGCTGGATCGAACGCTTCGACATTTTCATGTCCCCTCCTTGCTCTAAGAATTAAATTATTCGGGCGAAGACTGGTGGCGATTATCAACACGCCAAAAACGCCTACACGCCGCAACGCGGGTCAGAAAGACCCCGGAATCATCCGGCTGTGAGGTTCAATTGGAGACACTTGGTTTCGAAGGTATGGATTGCTGGGGAGATTTGTACGGGTATCGAGTCGCTGGCGCCGATAAGGGTTCCTACAATTTAAACTAACCGCATTGCCTTGCTTGTCAACCTGCATCCAGTTTTGGATTGATTCAGCCGGAACGGATATGCTAAAAGCAACGTTAACATACAAAATCCGCCCGGCCCTGAGCAAAGCGCCATTGACCAGTCATTGCAATCATTCACCTCAATTTGATTGACTCTGATTAATCTGGTCCTATTTTGAATGACATACCCGCCTTAGCAAACGGAACGATCTGAAAAATGACAATGAAATGATGTTGTTCGTTACAGTTGAATAAAAGATTGAATCACGACAAGCACTGCCTGAAGTACGATCTGGGCAAGGAGACAGGATCATGGCTCTCGGCACCTCCCGTCCTATACGCGAGAGAAGGATGAACAACCGCAAGCGGTGCTCGCGATCCACGGAGCTACTCGTGAACAACCGGCCCTACCGTGGATCAATGACAAACATCAGCATTGAAGGTGTTTTCATTGAAATCGAGCAACACTTTCGAGTCGGACAGAAAGTGACAATACGTTTCAACTCCAGTCGTGACAACCGGCCGATAACCATGCGCGGAGAAATTGTGCGCAACACACAGCGCGGTGTGGGCGTGCGCTTCAAACATTGATGCCGCCCCGTCAAACATGCCGCAACGCTTGAATCGGGTCCAGATTGGCGGCCCGCCAGGCGGGATAAATACCAAACACCAACCCCACAGCCGCGGAGATTCCAAAAGACAGCAACAACGACCAGGCGGTGAATAGCACCTTAAGGCCGGTAAACAAGGCAATCAGCAGCGGCAGCGTCACGCCCAGCCCCAACCCCAACACACCCCCCACCACCGACAGCACCACCGTTTCGGAAAGAAATTGAATCGTGATGTCCCGTTTCCCGGCGCCCAAAGCACGCCTAATCCCGATCTCGCGGGTCCGTTCGGTGACATTGGCCAACATGATGTTCATGATGCCGATGCCCCCCACCAACAGTGAAATGGCAGCGATCATCCCCAACACAATACTGAACATGCGGGCGCTGCGCCGAATCTCTTCGAGCAACTTGAGCGGAATGATAATTTCGTAGTCTCTGCGGGGATGGTACCGCGCCAGCAGCGTCTCGATCATTTCAGCCAGGGGCAATACCCTTTCCATATCCGTGACCTTCACAAAAATCAGATGCAACTCCACGGTCTCCGCCTCAAACGAACCGGCGCTCACTTTCAGGATCGTTTTGCCGAACCGCGCCCGGGCCGTGGTGAAGGGAATGTAGACCTCGGCATTGTTGTCCGTAACCAGACCGGCCTCGCCCGCACCGGACAGGATGGGCTGCATGACCCCCACCACCCGGTAGTAATCCTTGCCGATTTTGATAATACGTCCCAGCGGATTTTCGTACGGAAACAACTTGCGCTTGACCGCACTGCCGATGACGCAGACCGCCGCCCGGGCGTGCATATCCACGTGCGAAATAAACCGTCCGCCATGCAACCGCTGACCGGTCACCTGCAAATACCAGGGCACGGCCGCGCGCACCAGGCCGTCGATCTTGCGATCCCGGTTCCAGATATCCTGACGGGTCTCACGAATCGGCATCACCACATCGATCCCCGGCAAGGTGGCCTGCATCCGCTCGGCATCGGCATACGTCAACCCGTAAATCGCCGACGCAATACCGTGTGACGGCGGCCGCGCCTTGGTCTCCTCCGGCGGCTGGACACTCTTGATAATAATGTTTTGACTCCCCAGACTCTTGATCCGCTCCTGGGATTCATAACTGGCCCCCTCGCCGATGGCCAGCATCGCCACCACCGCCGCCACGCCGAAGACGATTCCCAGCATGGTCAGAATCGAACGGGTCAAATGCCGCGCCAGATTCTTGAAGCCGAGTTTCAAATTACGTTTGAGACCAAGTCGCAACATCGCTTCGGTGCCTAATTAAAATGATCACTTGCGATCCGTCCATCCCGCAACCGGATCACTCGGCGGGCCCGTTGGGCCACGTGATCGTCATGGGTCACCATCAACAACGTGGTGCCGGCCCGGTTCAGTTCATCCAACAACGCCAGAATTTCCTTACCCGTGGCCGAATCGAGATTGCCCGTTGGTTCGTCGGCCAGGATGACCAGCGGATCGTTGCACAACGCCCGTGCAATAGCCACACGCTGCTGCTGCCCGCCAGACAATTGATTCGGCTTGTGAAACAGGCGTTGGCTCAGTCCGACCCGCTCGGCCAGGGCCACGGCGCGCTCGCGACACCGCCGTTCCGACTGTCCCTGGTAGAACAGCGGCACCTCGATATTTTCCACCACCGAAAGCTGGGGAATCAAATTGTAAGACTGAAAAATAAATCCCAACTGCCGGCACCGTATCCGGGACAACCGGTTGTCATCGAGCGTGGCCACATTTTGACTGTCCAGGAAGTACTGCCCCCCGGTCGGCCGGTCCAGGCACCCCAGAATATTCAGCAGGGTCGATTTGCCCGATCCCGAAGCCCCCATAATGGCGGCATACTCGCCGGTGTTCACCGTCAAATCGACCCCTTGCAGGGCCGGCACTTCGACGTCACCATCACCGAGGACATAGGTCTTGCTGATATGATCGAGTTTGATAAGCGACATAGATATTGCTGCACAGCACAATTGAAAACTAGAAAGGTCGTGGACGGGTGGCGGTATCAAATTCGGGGGCGACCTTTTTAATACGGGCGCCGGCAGCCGGTTCATGCAGCAAAATCGCCTCGCCGCCCTCCAGGCCGGCCACAATCTGCACAAACCGGTCATTGGCGCTGCCCATCAACACCGGACGGGCCTCATAATGTCCCCCCTTATCCACATAGCAAACCGATTGTTCTTTCAGGGCAAACACCGCCTGGGCCGGCACCAGCAGGACATCCGCCAAAACTTCGGCGATAATCTCCACACTGGCCGTCAGCCCCGGTTTCAGATACGGATGCCGCCCCTGCACAAGCACTTCGGTGGTGTAAACCTTCAGATCGGGATTCATCCAACTGACCTGCGAATCGGCCACGGCCGCGACCTTGGTGACCTTACCGGTGAGCGCCAGATCCGGATAGGCATCCAACTTGATCTTCACCTGCTGCCCTGCCTTGACTTTCTTCACCGCCGATTCAATAACCTTGACCTCCACGGCCATCTCGGAAAGATCGGGCAACCGGATCAACGCCTGCCGCTCGCGCACGGTCATGCCAGCCTCGATCGGCTCCTGTCGGCGCCGCCAGCCACCCTGGGCGGCATAAACCACCAGACCGGGCTGGGTAGCGCGGATAACACACTTTTCAACCTGGTCGAGCAGCTTTTGAAGTTTGCTGTTTTGCAATTCATAGTTAAGCCGGCGCGACGCCTCCTTGGCGCGGGCACGTGCCTCCTTGCTCTTGGCCCGGGCGGTAATCCGCTCCAGCTCGCGCTCCGCCTCGCGGTAGTTGGACAGCAGCCGCTCGGTCTCCTTGGCAAAATCGTATTTAATGAACAACTCACGCGCAGTCTGGGCCCGCTCCAGCTCGACCCCCTTGCGTTTCAAGCTCAGCGTGTCCGCTTCCAGTTCATCGCGGGTCACATACCCCTTGGCATGCAACGTCTCGGTCCATTTCAGTTTATTCTGAGCCCGAGTCACCTCCTCGCGCGCCAGGTCGATATCGGTTTCCAAATAGCGTTTTTTCTGCAACGCCTCGCCGTCCAGCGCCTGACCGGCGATCAACCGGTCGTAGGCGTTCTTCTTGTTCTGTAAAATCTGCCGGGCCAATCCGGCGCCCACATATTTTTCAAGATCCATCCAGGCAAATTTAACCTTCAACTCACCGGCATTGATATCACTTTCATTCTGTTTCAATTCGATCAACAAATCCTCAGTGGCCTGATTAAAGGCTGAACGAGCGTCGTTAACCTTGATATGTTGCTGAGTCGCCTTGTCCTCCAAAGCCGAGGAATCGAGTTCCACCAGAATTTTGCCCGCGGCGACATCCGCTTCGGTGATCAACGTCCCCTCGTCGACAATGCTGATCAAAGTGGTCGAGCCCTGCACCTGCGAGCGGATATCCTGAGACCGCAACGCTTTCAGATTGCCCCGTTCCAGGACACTGACCACCAACTCCCCGCGCCCGACCTTGTAAAGCGTGCCGTTTGCATCAACCTCGTCAGGATCCGGAGCCATCAACGTTTGCAGCCCCATGAGCACCAGCGCGATACCGAACGCACCGAACCCGTAGAGCAAAAAACGCCAACCACCGCGCTGTCTCAACCTTTGCACAAAAGACATATTGCCGATCACTTTCCTTTTTGTCCTGCCCCGGCGCCGTAAAGCCACTGTTCGGGGGTGCGCACATCCAACAATCCCAGGTCCCGGTAAAACTCCAGCCGGGCGATAGTATGATCCGTCAGCGCCCGCACCAGGGCGTTTTGCGACTCCACCAGGGCGGCCCGCGCTTCGAGCAGATCACGGGTATCGGCCCGTCCGGCCTGCAACAACAAGGTTGTGCTGTCCACCCGCCGGCCGGCCAGGGCCACGCTGTTCTGTTGAATAATATAGCTTTGGCGGGCCTGCTGCAAGGTGCGCCAGGCATTGCGAACATCCAGCTTGACCTGATCCGTGCGGCGGCCCAGTTCGCGTTTGGCGCGGTCCAAAACAATCAAAGCGCGACGATAGGCATTGCGTTCGGTCAACCGGTCAAAAGGCAAATCAACATCCAGACCCGCATTGTAAGTGGCGTCGTCAGTGTCGAATTCAGTGTAGCGGGTGTCCGGCTTGGACGGCAGACTGGCACTGAAACTCAAATCGACATCCGGCCCCAGGTCACGGACCGCTACGGTTACCTTGCGTTTGGCGTCATCGACCCGGTCCCGTTCGACCAGCAGGTCCTGGCGATGATCCAAGGCAATGGCGATGGCCGGCGCCTGTTCCCACTCAGGATGAACAATTCCCGCAGCCTGCAACTGCTCCAGGTCGTTTTCATCCAGATCGATCACAGTATCGATGGGCAACGCCAGATCCAGCTTCAAGACGTCGAGTAATTCAAAATACCGTTTCAACGCCCCGATCCAGCGATCCTTGGCGCGCAGTTCATCCTGTCTGGCCTGATCGGCCTGAAATTCGGGCAACCGGCCTGCGCGAGCCACCATCGCGGCGCGATCGCCGGCGATCCGCAAATTCTCATAATTGTTCCGCTCGTTGCGCACCACCACCCTTTGCTGTAACACGCGGTAGTATGCACCGGCGATCTGCACTGCAAACGTTTTTTTGAAACGCGCAAACTCACGGATGGCGTAAATCACATCCCGCTCAGCCTGCTTCAGGTCCTCAGTGGCGATGTCCTTGCCCGCACCGCGCCACAGCGGCTGAATGATATTGAGCGCCAGAATCGAAGCCGCCGTGCGCCGCGGATCGCCGGTCAGATGCTTCAAAAACTCGGTGCTCAAATTAAGACCGATGGTGGCACCGGTTTTCAACAAACGCGCCACCCCCACTTGCCCGCCACCGGCAATGGTTTCATCGCCGGGCGACTTATCCCAGTCGGCATTGAGCAGGCCGCTGAACCGGTTCGAAAAATCGTGCCGCGCATCGGTCAGAGCGAGCGCGGTCAGATAAACATCTTCCTTCTCATTTTGATAAGTACGGCTATTGAATTCGGCCAGTTCAAGCGCCTTGGCCAGCGGCAGGATCAACGGGGGTTCCAGGCGCTGCCGGAATTCAGGCGGCAGGGTCAATAGCGGCTGTGCGGCCCGTTCAAGCGACGGCAACGGATCGCGGGTCAATTTTTCGATCGTATACAATTCGTCACCGTCATAGAGCGCCCGGTGCTTTTGCGCCAGAATAGAATACACCTGGGCATCGGCCTGGTTGCGATAATACTTGGCCCCGCAGCCGGTCAACCAAACCGCCGCCCAAACAGCCCCCATGAGGCACCATAAACTAGGCCAACGTACTAACCCCATAACCTCGCCCGATGTCTTCAAAACGTTGAAACCCCAGCCCCAAATTTCAAGTTTCAAACTTCAAACTTCAAATTTCAAATTTCAATTTCCGGCACCAGCCGTCCAAAGATAGTAAAATCCGGGTTTAAGCGCCGCGGACGGCACCGGCCAATCGATTTTCACCAGGGCCGCGCCCGGTCCCGTCACCTGATTGACCGCATCGTTGTACCAGTTGTCATCGGCATAGCGGGTGCGGCGGTAAACAACGACCTTGGCGTCTGCCGGCAACTCGGCCAGCGATTTGGCCTTGGTCACGGCATCGCTCAAATAGCCGACCTCATCGACCAGCCCCAGTTTGCGGGCCTCTTCGGCCAGGTAGATCCGGGCGGTGGCAACATCAGCCAGGGCCTCGGATGTCAACGTTCGATGCTGGGCAACCAACTCCAGAAAACGATCCCCCATCGCGTCGGTCAAATCCTGCATGATCTCCTGCTCCTGGTCCGTGCTGCGGCGAAACGGCGAGCCCATATCCTTATTCTCACCCGATTTGCTCACCTCGACATCGACCCCGATCTTGCCCATCAAATCAGCCACCTGTGGACGCATGAAAATCACCCCGATGGAGCCGGTCACCGAAGTCGGATGGGCCATGATGTAATCGGCCGGCAGGGCCATGTAGTAACCGCCCGAAGCCGCCACGTTCATCATCATGACAACCACCTTGGCCTTGCTGCGGCTCTTGAACGCCATGATCTCGTGATACAACACATCCGAAGCCGTGACAGTTCCGCCGGGTGAATCGATCTTGAGCAGCACGGCCTTGATTTGTTTGTCCTGCTCGGCCCGTTTGAGCTGTCCGACAATTTCCTGGACCATGCTCGGTTGCGCACTCAGCAAACCTTGCCGGGGAGAACCGGAGATAATACCGCGCACGGAAACGATCAACACCTTGCCCTTTTTCTTGCCCTCCAACGTAAACTCACGCAACGGCTCAGTGGCATCCGGAAACAGTTTGACTTTCGGTGCCGCGCATCCGCTCAAAACAACCATGGCCAGTAAGACCGCACATAGGTAAAAAAGACGCATTGTTTTCCTCCCCACCCGTGATTTCAGATTTGGTGTCCACCGTTGGCTTCGACTTTGCTTTTTGCTTGATTCATGCGGCATTATCGGGCATTTTTTTAAGCAGTACAACCATTTTGTTCGCCGCAGCCAACGGTGCTCACACCAACGCCAACCAACTTCGGACAAGGTGCTCGGCATGCAATTGTTCCGCGCGTACATCACCATCACGCTTGTACTTTGCACCCTGCCCTGGCAGGCCACGGCCATGAATCCTGCCGAGGCACGGCGAACCATGGTTGCAAGAGACATCCGTGGCAGAGGCATCCACGACCTGAAAGTCCTCGCCGCCATGACCAGCGTCCCTCGTCATCGCTTTGTACCACAGGCCATGCAACGGCGTGCCTATGGCGACCACCCGCTGCCCATTGGCGACGGTCAGACCATTTCCCAGCCCTACATCGTCGCCCTGATGACCACCAAATTAAACCTGACCGGCGACGAAAAAGTCCTGGAAATCGGCACCGGCAGCGGCTATCAGGCCGCGGTGCTGGCCCACATCGTCAAGACCGTCTACACCATTGAAATCCGTGCCAACCTGCACCGCAAAGCCACCCGCACCCTGCAAACGTTGAAATACACCAACATCCACACCCGGCATGCCGACGGGTATTTTGGATGGCCGCAGGCCGGTCCGTTCGATTGCATCATGATCACGGCGGCGGTCGATCACATCCCGCCCCCACTGAAAAGCCAACTCAAGGAAGGCGGCCGCATGATCCTGCCCCAAGGCAACCCGTTCAGCTATCAGAACCTGGTGCTGGTCACCAAAAAAAGCGGCGACTATTTTGTCGAACAAATTGCCGGGGTGTTGTTCGTACCGATGACCGGAGAAGCGCTGAAGTGAATTAAGAATTATGAATTAAAAATTAAGAATTGAGGTTGGCAAAAATGGGAAGACGATCGTATCAACCGGTGGCTAAACAGACAAGCACCCGTCATGCCGGACCCGATCCGGGGGCCGGCATGACAAAGATTGACATAATTGTTTGCCGCGTCAGTGCTGGCGGCGGAGCACTTCTGCGCAGTTGATTTGGATCTAAAAATGCAACGTATAAAATCGATAAAATACCTTAATTTTTATTTTTTAATTCCCAATTCTTAATTGCACCCAATCTATGTTGCTTCCAGCCGTTTTCAGCGTGTCGCTCGCATCACTGGCCTACGAGGTTTTACTGACGCGGACCTTTGCCGTCAGTCAGTGGAACCATCTGGCGTTCATGGTCATCAGCATTGCCCTGTTCGGCTTTGCCGCCAGCGGGACCTTTCTGGGGCTGCTGGACCATCGACGGCCCGGGTGGGTGCGGCATTGGCCGGAACCGGCGATGGTGCGCCGGTTGGTGATTCTGTTCAGTCTGGTGACACTCATTTCATTTTGCGGCCTGAACCGACTGCCGCTCGATTACTTTCGCCTGCCGGTCGATCCGGCCCAGGCACTCTATCTGCTCGCGGCCTACCTGCTTTTGGCCCTCCCCTTTTTCTTCACCGGCCTGCTCACCTCGATCGCCTACACCACGCAAACCCGCCGCACCGGCCGGGTTTATTGCGTCAGCATGACCGGTTCGGCCATCGGCGCCCTGGTGCCGGGTATATTGTTACCGGTGTTTTCCACCGGCACACTTGTGGTCATGTATGCGCTCTTGCCGCTGTGTGTTTGCGCAGGCCCCCCGCTCAACCGGCCCTGCCGCTTACAAGGATATTTCGTGCGCGGTTGCGGCCTTGTCTGTCTGGCGGCCATCGGCATGGTGCTCGTGAACACGGCCGCACCGCTGCTGCGCGTCCGACCGTCCGACTACAAGTACATGAGTCAAATCCTGCGTTTCCCCCATGCCCGGCTTACCGCCGGCAGCCATCATTTGACCGGTCGCATCGATCGCCTTGAAAGCCCGTCCCTGCGCTTTGCGCCGGGTTTGAGCCTGACGTACGAGGGCCCCCTGCCCCAGCAAACCGCCGTATTCAAGGACGCGGACGCGTTTTTAATGCTCTACGATACCCGGACCGATTGGCCGCAAAGCTTCGCCCGCCACACCCTGCCCCACGCCGCCTACGTGCTGGTCGGTGCGCCGCAGACCGCCTTAATCATCCAAAACGGCGGCGGCACGGCCGTGGTCAATGCGCTGGCCGCCGGAATCGCCGCCCCGACCATCGTGGAACCGAATCCGCAATGGGCCGCCATACTGCAAGACCACTACGGCATTCCGGTGACAACTGCCAATCCACGCGCGTACCTGAACCGCTCCGCGGCAACCTTCGATGTCATCCAAATCGAAAGCTGGGGCGGTTCAATTCCGGGTGCAACAGCTTTAGAGCAAAGCACCCTTTTGACCACCAACGCCTTATCCTTGTATCTCAGCCGTCTGAAGCCGGACGGGATCCTGCTCATGGCCCGCAAAACCCTGCTGCCGCCGGCGGACAGTCTGCGCTTGTGGGCCACCGCTTACGAAAGCCTGCAAAACCATGGTGCAGCCGAACCGGCCCGCCATTTAGTGATGATTCGCAATTGGGACACCTTTGCCTTGATCGTGTCCCGGCAACCGCTACGCCTCTCAAAACGCTTTACCCAATTTGTCCGGCGCCACAATTTTGACTGGGTGCACACCGCCACGCCGACCGGCCAACCGGCCAACCATTTCAATCGCTTCAAAGCGCCGTATTATCACCAAGCCGTCACCCAACTGAACAAAGCTTACGCACAGGGCCACACGGAGCGCTTTTTCAGCGACTATAACCTTGATGTGCGCCCCCAGTCCGATGATCGCCCGTTTCCAGGCCGCCATATGAAATGGACCAAAATCAGAGCCATGTATCACGCCATGGGCAGTCGTTTGTATGCCGTGATGCTCTCGGGAGAAATCATCGTCGCGGTTGTTTTCGGCGAGGCGGTGGTCATCGCGGCCCTGCTCCTGCTTGTACCGATGATGGCCGGCCGCCACGCCCGTCAACACATGCCGTGGCGGTCGCTGGTCTTTTTTCTCGCGGTCGGCGCCGGTTTTATCCTGGTAGAACTTTATTTCATCAAACAGTTCACCCAGGTCTTCATCGAACCGGCGATCAGTTTCGCCGTGGTGCTGGCCGGCATCCTGGCATTTTCCGGTCTCGGTGGCCTGCTGTCGCAGTACTGCCCCCGCGCCGCCTTGCCCCGGCCGACGTTTGGCGCCGCCGGGGTATTGCTGCTGATCCCGGTAACGCGCTTCTGGTGGCACCCCTGGCTGTTGTCGCTGGCCTTTCCGATGCAGGTCGCCGGTGCCCTGGCCCTCATAGCCGTGCCGGGGATGTTGATGGGCTTTCCCTTTGCATTGGGGATGCGCTTTGCAGCGCAAACCAGCTTTCAGCGGGTTTACGCCTGGGCCGCCAACGGATGCGCCTCGGTGCTCAGTGCGGTGGCGGCCGCCCAGATCAGCCTTGCCTGGGGACTTAACGCCATCATGATCGGCGCCGTAACCTGCTATATCGGCGCGGGTATCCTGGCAGCCGTTGCCGGCCGGCCAACCGCTGCGCGGCCTTGAGTCCGCCAAATCAAGATTTGACAAGGGCTTACCAAGCGTTAATACTTTAAAGGCTTGTGAAAAAATAACCGGACGCCACAAAATGACCGTGGCGCTCGATCCTGAGAAAGGGGGCCACCTTGAACATCACAAAAAAAAAGAATGAATATCGGCTTTTGATGATCGCGGCGATAATCGCCTCATTTTGCCTGGCATGCGCCACCGACCACAACCAAATGACGGACACACCGCAATCATTGTCTTTCGAACCGGTAAACGTAAATGATTTAGCCCCCGGACTGGCGGTACGGTATTATAAACGTAAATTTCGTCACATCGACCAAATGCCGACCGGTAAAGCAGAAGTGACCGAGGGTGTCGCCGGCGCTCCGATCACCTACATCAATCATCGCTTCGGCTCGAAAGGTGTTTTCGACAGCCGCCGCAGAATCAAAATCGGCGTCCGCCTGGCCGGTTTTCTACATTTCGACCAGCCGGGCATCTACCGGTTGCGCACCATTTCCAATGACGGGGTCGAAGTCTATCTCAACGGCGTCACCGTGGTCAGCGACCCGGGCATCCACTCCGCCCACGAAATGATCTCCAATCCGATCAGAATCAAAAAAAAAGGCTGGTATGCATTTAAAATAAAATACTTCCAGAACAAAAAATCGGCGGTCCTGCGTTTTTCCCGCCAGCACCCCAAGTCAAACACCTTCGAAGTCGTCCCGCCGGAGGCTTATGGGCACAAACCCGGTGAAGACAATTAAAAATGATGAGAAGACAATGTTGGAATTTACGGTCGCGGCTGCTCGAGCAGAAAATAGAGGATGTTGTCGGTAAAGGCCGGATCTTTGGTCAGCCCCAGGTGGTCGGAAAACAAGAACAGGACTTGCTGCCAGTGGATGGGAGAGACCAAACGTTTTTCGACCTGTCCGGGGGGGCGCTCGTCCATCAGGGCGCTGGTGCGCAGCACGGTGCCGTCGCCCGGACCGGTTTGCACAACTATCAACCGGCCGTCGGCGTCGATTCGGACGGTCCGGGCGGTGTCCACCGAGTCGCCCGCCACCAGAAACAGCCGCAGGCTGTTGGGGGGACGAGCCGGCCGGTCAAGGGCGGCCGTAAATTGATTGGCCCGGTGCAGGCACCGGGTCAGATGGGCCAGGGCTATTTGGCGTCGCTCTTCAGGATCGCTCACGTGAGGCAGCAGCATTTGCAATACCGGCGCCTGATCCGGATCGGCCAAGCCCCATTGGTGATGTCGCCACAGGCCGGGATCGAAAATATCTTCAACCGCACGGCCGGCGTTGTCTATCAGCGGTTTGTGCCGGGTACGGGGTAGCAATTGGTACACCGAAGGCATCGTCCCCACGACGGCGGCCGGGTATTTGGGAAAAAAAGCGGCCGGTTTGATGCCCTGGACCAGGTGTTGCAATGTGCTCAGCGAGCCGGCATTGGGCGGGCCGATCATAATCAGATGTTCGATATACTTGGTCCCTTCCCAGGTGACCGGCGGCAGGCTGCCGTCGGCGGGCAAGTCCTGGGTGCCGTAGCGGGCATAATACCTGGCCACCAGACTGCCCATGGAATGGGCCACGATGTCGAATTTGGTGGGTGCGGGTTTGATGCCGAAGCGCCGCAACCGTTCCTGCTGCACGTAGGCCAGCTTTGCCTTGATGAACCGGTCGAGCTGACGGGCGCTTTCGACGATATCGCGGCGCCAGTCATAGTCGAACTGGAAACAGGTGAAATGGCGGTCGCCGTAGTCGATGGCGCCCGCTTCTCCCAGCCCTTGATCCCGATACCCGCCCACCCCCAGGACCTGCAGGATATGATAGTACGCGTTAAGCTGGATCGGATACCCCATGAAGTTGATGACGACCCGGTCCAACGCCCCGTCGGCGGTCACATCATCCGCCAGATCGGCCAGCGGTGTTTCCGGCCGCATCGGCAGGGCGATCAGACGCGCCCCTTCGGGGGTGTTGGGATTGACCTGCCCCAGTCCGAAGGCCCCCCAAACCAGATTGCCGGATGGTCTTTGAACCAGACGCGACCCGAGAATGCCGGGGATGACGATAACCGGATTGCGGGTCGGGTCTTCATACTGCGCCAGGTCGTTGTAAAGTTTGCCCAGATCCGGGGACCGGTACTTGGGGGCGCAGGCAACGGGCGCAAGGATAAGAATCATTAAAAGAATCGAGGTACAAAGCGGGTGGTGAGCAGCACCCGGGGCTGTTCGATGAGCATCCATGTCGTTTAATCCGGCTCAGTTAGTGTCCATCCGAAACGGGTTGATGTGCATCCAGATTTCAAGTTGCCCCCTCCCCCGCCTGCTGCCGTTTACACTGAAGCGCCAGAAACGCCATGCCGGCCAGGGCGGCCAGGATCGATCCGGCCAGAATACCCATTTTGGAATAGTCGCTCAGGGCCTGATCCGTGAACGACAGGCCGGAGACGAACAGTGACATGGTAAAGCCGATACCGCCCAGCATGCCGGCGCCGATCATGTGCGACCAGTTCACGCCTTCGGGCAGGGACGCCAGGTTCAAACGGACAGCCAGCCATGCAAAAACCGCGATACCGACCGGTTTGCCGACCAGCAGGCCGAGGGCGATGCCCACGGTCACCGGATGCAGCAGCGCTTCGGTCAGATCAAGGCCTTGCAGGCTTAAACCGGCGTTGCCGCATGCAAATACCGGCAAAATCAGAAAGGCCACGTAGGGGTGCAGGGCGTGCTCCAATCGTTGCAGCGGGGTTTCCACATCAGTGCAGGCCTGATGCACGGCATGCACGCAATTCAAGTGATCGCGATTGAGCAAAATGGAATACCAGTAGCAACTGTTGCGCACGTTGCACTGGTAGTTGTCCATGACGGTGTTCACTTTTTCGGCAAATTGTTCGGCATCGTATTTGGCCCGGACCGGAATGAACAGGGCGCCGATAACCCCGGCGATGGTGGGGTGGATGCCGGAACCGAGCACGGCCAGCCACAATCCGAAGCCCAGAAAGACATATAATGGAATAAACCGGATACGCAGCAGGTTCAACACGGCCATGCCGCAGGCAAAGCCGGCGGAAATCAGAAGGTAGTTCACGGCGATGTGCTTGCTGTAGAAGATGGCGATAATCAACACGGCCCCCAGATCGTCGGCGATGGCAAAGGCGGCCAGAAAAATACGCAGGCCCACCGGCAGTTTGGTCCCGAAAACAGCGATGGCGCCGATGGCAAAAGCGATATCCGTGGCCATGGGAATGGCCCAGCCGTTCATGCCGGCGCCGCCGTGGTTGAAGGCCCAGTAGATCAGGCCGGGCACCACCATGCCGCCCAGGGCCGCGATAACCGGAAGCATGGCGATTTTGGGCGAAGAGAGCTCCCCCACCAGGGTTTCGCGCTTGATTTCAAGACCGACAATGAAGAAAAAAACCGCCATCAAGCCGTCGTTGACCCAATGGACCAGCGAATGCGACATACGGTAGGGGCCCCAGAACAGGGCGACTTCGGTGTGCCAGAAATGGGCGTAGGTTTCCGACGCGGCTGAGTTGGCCCAAACCAGGGCCAGAAACGTGGCGAACAGGAGCAGGATGCTGCTGGCCGCTTCAAGTCTGAAAAAACGCAACATCGGGCCGAACATCTGGTCGGCCACCAGGCGTTTGGGATAATTCATCGGATCTATGTTTTGATCTTCCATACTCTCCTTGCAATCGGTGAAGGTGCGCGCGGAGCGTGCCGCGGGGGCCAACAACGTAACTGCAACTTTTTAAGATTTTATACGTATGACGTCAAATTTCTGCTGCTATTCCAACGACCTGACCGGCAACACCCGATAACCGCGCCGATGCACCAGACGGTCTTTATGGTGGAAGCCGCCGGCAAAGTTGAAAACACGGGCCGTGATCGCTATTTTTTCCGCGGTCCACACCCAGCCGCAGGAAATGCGCACATCCTTGACGATTTTAACCCGCTGGCCGCATTCGGTTTCATAGCCTTTGTAAGCGGCATCGCCGACGTAAAGGCTGGCCAGCTCCGCAAGGGTCGGCAAACGCCAATTGTCATACCGTTTTTCCAGCGTGTAGGGAAAGGTGTAGCGTACCCATTGATCCGCTTCCTTCCAATTGATGTGGCCGTTGTTATCGTTCTGAGCCCACATCACGTTGAGCTGGTGATCGGTTACCGTGCCGTCGCCGTTATCCGTAAAGCGCGAGCCGGCGCCAAGTGGCATCGCCGCAAGCCCAAACCACATTAAAATCGCAATACCAACGGCAATTTTGGTCCTGCTCATGGTATCCTCCTTTGCCTGTTCGGGTTAGGGCCGCGGAAAAAATAAAATATCCCAAACGCAAACGTACTTTGGAACATTTTATTTTTTCCGCGGCCCTTAGACGCTGAGGACCTTCGGGATTACCCCGGGCAACATGAAATCGTGGTTTTCGAATGCTGGCAGGTTGGATGAGAGCCATTGTGCCGCTGGAAATCGAATGCCGGGCTCGAAATTGTAATATGCGTCCCTGACGTTGACCGCAAGCTGCAACCGGCGTGACGCATTGAACTGAATTGATTATAGGTGACGCTTGAAACCGGTGTCAAGCAGGCCGTATTTTAATCCAACGCCTGTAGCGAGTAGGGTGGGCGCCCACCAACTTGAGCTATTCCTTGATCAGGTCTTCAATATCCGGATGTTTGGTGATCAGCCGGACAAACTGATCGGTGCGATGCACCAGACGGCGACGAATCACCCGGATCAACCGTTTGAGCAACAGATACCCCATGGAGTGATCGTTTTCCAGCAAATTTGATAAGGCTTCCCCGTTAATGGAAAAGACTTCACAGGGTTCGGCGCAGATGGCATCGGAAGTAAAAGTGCTGTAGGGTTCCAGTTCGCCCGAAGTCAGCGAAGACCAGCCAAAGGAATAGCCCGGTTTGATCGAATCAATGGAGACGGTCATGCCCGAAGATATCCGTTGTTCCAGAAGTACTTTGCCACGCTTGAGCATGTAGAAATTTTCCGCCACATCGCCGCCGCGAAAAATGGCTTCGCGTTCGTCATATTGGTGCAGCTCAATCAACGGCAAGACCTTGTCCAGCATAGCGTCCGAAAAATACCCTAAAATTACAATTTGTCTGAAATCTTCTTTGGCAAGCATGCTTAACTCCTTTCACAAAGCTTTGTTCGGGGGGAGATCGATTAACAAACACGAATATAGTGCCCATCCGGAAACAGCATCTTCTGGCCCCTGGCGGCGTTCTCGCATTTTTAAAATTCTCGGCAGTAGCTTGTTGCTATGCCTGCGGTTTTAAAAATGCTCGGGCTTTGCCAGGAACCAAAGCCTACTATTTCCAGATGGGCACTAATCTAACATGGAACCGCCAACATGGCAAAAGGGCGTCAATTTCGTTTGAATCGGATTACCAGACCAAACTATCGAACCAGGTTATCGAACCAGGCTATCGAACCAGGCTATCGAATAAGATAGATAATGATCAGGGCCAAAGTGGCAAAGGCCGCGCTGATGCCGAGCGGAAACGATCCGGTTTCAAAAGCCAGGTAAACCTTTTTCTTCATGTCGTCCAATTGGGATTTGTCCGCGCCGGCAATGGCCCGCACCGGCAGCAGCACCATCAGGGTCAGACGCGTGGCACCGTTTTTGGCAAACCGGGCGATATTGCGGGGCAAATCCTCGGCAAAAATCAGATTACAGATTCGGTTGAGCCCATTTAAACTTTTATCCATGAGCCGGTAAAACCCGGCGCCCCCCTTGCGATAAAACCAGTCGACGTCGAGGTTCATGGCCCGCACTTCCGAGGGGTAGTACCCGGCCCGCAGCAACAGAAAAAAAGCGAAGATGCCGAACAGCAAAAGCTGGAGCTGACCGACCACATGCTGACCCGAATAGGGGACATAGCGGGCCGCCTCCACCGGAAACGGCAAAATGGCGTACAAAGGCTGTGGGTAAACACCGATAAAAACACACAAAAAGGCGGCGATCCCCATGGCGACGAGCATATTCAGAGGCGGTTCCTTGGCGCGGATACCCGAATCATGCCCGAAAAAGGTGAAGAACGGCACCTTGATGCCCGCATGGGCGATGACGCCGGCCGAAGCAAACTGCAGCATCAGCCACGCCAGTACGATGTGTTCGTTGCCCGCCGCACTGATAATCATTGATTTGCTGACAAAGCCCGAAAAAAGCGGAAACGCCGAAATCGACGCCGCGCCCACGATACAAAACAGGCACGTCAACGGCATGGTTTTATACAAGCCACCGATTTCGGTGCACTTGATCTTACCGGTCACATGCAGCACCGCGCCGGCCGACATGAACAACAGGGCTTTGTACAAAATATGGCAAAAGGCGTGCGAGACCGCGCCGTTGAGCGCCAGTTGGGTGCCGATGCCGATGCCGCACATCATGAAGCCGACCTGATTCATCAGGCTGTAGGACAAAACCCGCCGGATATCGTTTTCGATCTCGGCGTAAAAGACCGGAAAAATGGTCATGAAGGCCCCCAGCCAGATCAGCACTTCGGCGCCGGCAAAGGTCCGGGCCATGACGTAAACAGCGCTTTTGGTGGTAAAGGCGCTTAAAAAGACCGAACCGGTGGGGGTGGCCTCGGGGTAGGCGTCCTGCAACCAGGGGTGCAGCGGCGGGATGGCCGCGTTGACGGCGATGCCGACAAACAGGAGCCAACTCGACAGGCTGTCGAGCTGCATGGCGCCGAAGGTGGTGGTGCCGGTTTCGCTGATTTTGAGCACAATGCCGGCCAGCAGGCACAAACCGCCGAAGACGTGCACCAGGATGTAGCGATACGCCGCGGCCTGGGCCCGTTTAGTCCGGCGGGCCAGAATCAGAAAGGTGGAGGCCACGGCCATCAGTTCCCAGAAAATATAAAGGCTGAACAGATCACCGGCAAAGGTGACCCCCAGCGCCCCGCCGGCGTAAAGCAGCCCGGTGACATGCTGCAGGTCGTCCTTGACCTGGATTGCAAAAATCAAAGCAATAAAGGCGATGAGCACAAAAATGTACCCGAACACCCGGCTCAGCGCATCCACGCGCCCTAGCACCAGCGGATAGTCGAGCAGGCTGAACACCCAGTGATTCCCATCAGGGGTGTTGATCAGACTGATAAAGGCAATGACGGGCAGCAGCAACAGGTATCCCTGCTTGGCCCGGCCTTTGAAGGCCGGAATCAGCAAGGCGCCTAGGATAAAAATCAAGGCCGGCGAGTAGGTTGCGTCTAAAATTGATGGACCCATAATGTTATTTTGAATCGTAATGGTTTTCTTTGCGCATCACAAACACGCGCAGCAGTTTGGCGCCGAAGATCACCAGCACACAGCAGACAAATCCGTACACGGCGAAAAACTGCGGCTTGTCTTCCCAGGCAAAATGACCATGCTTGAGGTGGCCGAAGTAAAGATAAAAATCAGCCCCCAGCAGGGCTCCCAGCACAACGTAAAAAAAACGGATCAGCTTTTTGACGTTGTTGGGGTCATCGAAAATCGTAAGTTCTTTTTTCATGTCGGACCTTGGTTGGGGGTGGAAACTTGAAACTTGAAATTTGGTAAAACCAGTAATTGCTAAATGAACGTGTAGGCCAAATATAAAACCGCCACGGCAAAGACCACATGAAAGGCCCTGCGATAGCCGGGGACCGGCTCGTGTTTAAGTTCATCGTGTTCGTTGGTCTGGTCTTCGTTCATGTTGCTCTAATCCTCGCAGGGGTAGAAATTTGAAACTCAATGTCATTAACTCAAGCCTGATATTAACCCGATATTAACCCGGCAATAAAATACCTTAAAAATTGTGATTCCGGCGAGCGCCGGAATCGAGCGTCAATTCTGGATGCCGGATCAAGTCCGGCATGACGAAGGTCTACATATTTAGTCGCCGATTTAATATCCTCCCAAATTTCAAGTTTCAAATTTCCAATTTCAAACCTCAAACATCAAAGCCCATCGACCGCACTGCCATGCGGGCCAGGTTGAAAAACGGCTGCGGGTAGAAAAACAGCACCACCGACAGGCATGCGGTGATGACCGGCGGCACCAAACACCAGCGAGGGGCTTCCTTGACCTGGTTTTCAAATTGGGATTCTTCTTCCGTACAGAAGAAGGCCCGGTAGACAATCGGCAGAAAATAGGCGGCGTTCAGGATCGAGCTGACCAGCAGCACGATCAGCAAAGGGAATTGATCCGCCTCCAAGGTTCCCAGGACAAGGTTCCATTTGCTGATCAACCCGCCGCAGGGCGGCAGCCCGATGACACTTAACGCACCGATTAAAAAAACGGTCATGGTCACCGGCATCCGTTTGCCGATCCCGACCATGTCGCTGATATTTTTTACGCCCGTGGCCACAAAGATGGCGCCGGCGCAGAAAAACAGGGTGATCTTGCCGAAGGCGTGCATGGCGATGTGGACCATGCTGCCGATCAAGCCCTTGGGTGACAGCAGCGCGGCGCCCAGTACGATGTACGATAGCTGGCCGATGGTGGAAAAGGCCAGACGGCGTTTCAACCCGTCCTGGGACAGGGCGATCAGCGATGCGGTGATAACGGTCACCGCCGCCACCACCGCCAGCGGCGTGCCCAGGCCGATTACGTTTAAATGCTGAACGCCGAAGACGCCGGTGACCACCCTGAGGATGCAAAACACGCCGACTTTCACCACGGCCACCGCGTGCAACAGGGCGCTGACCGGGGTCGGCGCCACCATGGCCGCCGGCAGCCAGGAGTGAAACGGCATGATACCGGCCTTGGCAAAGCCGAAGACAAACATGAACAGCAAGACGGCCAGTGTACTTTTGGAAGCCGCGCCGGCCATGAAGCCCTGGCCGCTGAATTCGAGCGTGCCGGTGAGGTGATAGGTCACCAGCATGGCCGGCAGCGCCAGCCCGATGGATGAACCGACAATATAAAAAAGGTATTTGCGCCCGGAACTGCGGGCCTCTTTGTCCTGGTGATGAGTGACCAGGGGATAGGTGGCAAAGGAAAGCAATTCGTAAAACAGATACAGGGTCAGCAGATTGGCGGCAAAGGCCACGCCGATGGTGGCCGACAGCGACAGGGCGAAAAAACAGAAGTAGCGGGTCTGACTGTGCTCGTCGAGGCCGCGCATATAGCCGATGGAGTAGGCCGAGGTGACAATCCACAAAAAGGACGAGACCAGGGCGAACAGCATGGCCATGGGATCGACCCTGAATTTGATCGCCAGACCCGGCATGACTTCGATCAGGGTGCACTCCAGCACCGTGTGGTCGAGCACCGCCGGCAGCATGGAAAGGACCACGGCAAATTTGAGCGCGGCCGCGGTAAACGTCCAGCCCTCGCGGATATTGGCGTTTTTGCTCGAAACGAGCACCGGCGTGACGAGCATCGAGATCAGGACGGCGATGAGCGGTTTGATCGAAAAAATGGTGTGCATACTCGTAGTCACGTAATCTGCCCCGGAAGCGCCAAATGAATCACCTTGGTCACCAGATCTCCTGAAAAGACGCCCAGCAGAATCAGACTGCCGGCCGCCACCAACAACGGAACCAACATGCTCATCGGCACCTCCCGGAATCGACGCACCGGCGGTTGATGATGGCCGTGATGATTTGCGTGGGTAAACGGTTCAAAGTAGCCGATTTCAATAATCCGGAAAAAAAGGACGGCATTGACCAGACTGCTGAATAACAACGCCGCCACAAAGCCATAGTGCCCGGCCTCGATGGCGCCTGAAATCAGGTACCACTTGCTGAAAAAGCCGCAGGTGGGCGGCACCCCGATGATCGACAGCGCCCCCACCACAAAGGCGGCCATGGAAACCGGCATTTCCCGAAACACCCCTTTGAGGGCGCCGAAGGAATCGCCTTTGAGGCGGTAGAACAGGTTGCCAGCCGCCATGAACACCACCAGGGTCATGGCCGCGTCGTTGACAATGTGCAGCACGGCGCCGCTGATGCCGGCCCGGTTGCCCAGCCAGAAACCGCCCACCATGTAACCGACCTCGGCCACAATGACATAGGCCAGCATTTTCTTGAGCTGCCGTTGCGCCAGCGCCAGCAGCGATCCCATGACGATCGCCGCCACGGCCGCCCAGACCAGCGGTTCACCGATGCCCATTTGTTCAAAGGTAAATTCGGGTTTGAATACAAACAGGGCGATGCGGACCATGGCATAAACCATCACCTTGGTGGTCAGCGGCGCGATCAGGCCGGCGGCGGCCGAAGGTGCATAGGCGTAGGCATTCGGCAGCCAGCCGTGCACCGGGAAGAAAGCCATTTTCATGAACAGGCCGGCCATGCAAAAAATAAAGGCGAACAGGACGACCTTGGACGCATAGATTTGGGGCAGGATGGCCGCGATATCGGCCATGTTGAGCGAACCGGTGATCAGGTAAAGATAGCCGACCCCCAACAGATAAAAACTCGCACCGATGGTGCCCATGAAGATGTAATTGAGCGTGGCCAGGGGGGCGCGGTCGCGTCCCATGCCGATGAGCGCGTAACCGGTGATCGACGCGATTTCGAGCAGCACGAATAAATTGAACGCGTCACCGGTGGAAACAATGCCGAGCATGCCGACCACGAACAGCAGATACAGCGTGTAAAACGCGCCGATTTTTTCGCTGAATTCCAGCGCCACACTGCGTTGGGTGCCCAGCAGGTTGAGCAGTGCCACGGCCGCGATCACCACCAGAATCAAGGCATTGAGGGGGTCGATCTGGTAGGCGATGCCGAACGGCGGCGCCCAACCGCCCAGGCGATACTGCACCGGGCCGTGTGTGAGCACATAGGACAAGAGGCCCACTGAAGATGTCAACGCGCCGGTCAAGCCAAGCGCTGCCACCGCAAAGCAGTATTTCTTATTGACCCAGCCTGCGATGGTCGCCACAAACGCGGCGATCAACGGCATCAGTAGTATTAGTGATGGGTAGTGGGTGCTCATGGGTTATCTATCACCGCCCCCGCAATCTCGCGTTAATCTCATCCTCTTCCAGCGTGTTGTACTGTTTGTAAATCTTGATGGTCAGCGCCAGGGCCACGCCCAGGGTCGCCACGGCGACCACGATGGCGGTGAGCATCAGCACGTGCGGCAGCGGATTCATGTAATCCACGGCATGCACGGCGTGATGCGCATCGCCGTGCCCGTGGGCAATGATCGGCAGGGTCGCGTCGCGCTTGGCGCCGATGGACACGTAGAAGAGAATAATCGCCGTTTGAAAAATATTCATGCCGATAATTTTCTTCACTAGATTTTTTTTGACAATCATGGCGTACATGCCGATCATCATCAGCACCACGTAGCCCCAGTAGTTGTATTTGGATACGATAAAGTCGAACAGGCCGTCCATTTTACAGCCCCTCGTCGTGGCGCCCGCGGGAAGCCAGATTGTAGTAAATCCAGACCATCACCGCCATGACGGCGATGGCCACACCGATTTCCACGATCAGGATGCCGTGGGAGTGCGCCATTTTGGGATCGCCGCCCAACAGTGGTGCCAGGGCGCTGTAATCGAGAAAATTGGCTCCCAGCAACAGGCACAGGATCCCGGTGCCGGCGTAGACCAACACGCCCGAGGCGGCGAACAGGGCGCTGGTTTTTTCATTGATCCGTTTCAGACTGTTGCTCAGATTGTGGGTCAGGGCGAACAAGATCAACGCCGCGCCGAAAATGACACCGCCCTGAAAACCGCCACCGGGGCTGTGGTGCCCGTGAGCGACGACGTACAGCGCGAATAGCTGGATAAACGGCACCAGCAGGCGGCAGGTGATTTTGATAATTAAATCATAAGGGACCCAGACACTGTCGATCCGCTCAAAGTCGGCCGAGTCGGGCGGCGTTTTACTCCCCTTTTCGATCCGCAGCGTGATACCGGTGGGGATGTGACGGTAAAGCATCGATTCGGGGGTTTTGGATTTGGCGGCCCGCAGCAGGAAGAAACAGGCGATGCCGGCGGCAAAAACGACCACGGTCTCGAACATGGTATCGTAACTGCGATAATCGGCCAACACCGCCGTCACGAGGTTGGGCACCATGGTGTCGTCAATCGAATGTTCGATGTAGTAAGGGGAAAGGTGCGTGCTGGCCGGCGACGCAGGGTCGCCCCAGGCGGGAAAATCGGCCGTGTGATAAATCAGCAGACCACCACACAGCAGTACTGTAAGCAGGCCGAAAATTCTCAATCCTTGGTCCTCCTGGTGGTTCGAAATACAGCCGCCACGAAAAAGACGGTGCTGACCCCGGCGCCCACCGACGCTTCGGTAAAGGCCACGTCCACCGCGCCCATGATGGCCCACAACAGGCACATCAAAAAACTGTAGGCCCCGAACAGGATGGCCGCCCCCAGGTTGTCCTTGACGCTGATGGCGCCGATCCCCGCGGCGATGACCAGCACCATGATAATCAGGTCGAGCTGCCAGATCATGGGGCCTCCTCCCCGCTGTCCTCCTTGGCCCAGGGCGCCAGACCGGCGCGCACCCCGGCATCGACAATGGCATGGGTCGCCGTGGGGCTGGTGATAAAAATGAACACCACGATGAGCATGATTTTTAAACTGGTCAGCAAGGCGGTAAGCGTGAAACCGTGCAGCAGGCTGTAAACGGCCATGGCGATCATGGTCATGGAAACCCCCATGGTGTCGAGCTTGCCGGCCGGATGCAGACGGGAGTAAAAGTCCGGAAACCGTAAAATCCCCACGGCCCCGCCGGCGAAAAAGAGCAGGCCGACTAAGACCAGTATGATGACGATGCTGTTACCGATGATGCTTAAAAGCATTGCATTTCCTATATTGCCGGATGGACATCAGGGCTAAAGCCCATTGCCGTCAGATTAAGGGGATTTCTGAATTTCACTTATGCGCCAACATTGTCTCATTTGAAATCTGACATTCATCTTTGTCTCTCATCATACAGCCCCTTTTTCTTCTGAAAATAGCGCGAGGCCGCCAAGACGGCGATAAAGTTCAAGGTGGCATAGGCCAGGGCAATGTCGACAAACATGTCGACCCGTTCGTATAAAATGCCGATCAAAATCAACAACGCCGTGGTTTTACTACCGATGGCGTTCACCCCGATCAGCCGGTCGAGTACCGTGGGGCCCACCAGGGCCCGGTAGAGCGACAGCGCCATCAGCAGGCACAGGAATATGCCGCTGTACAGAAAAAAATTATTCATAGCGCTCCGGTTCCAGGATCTGGGCGACCCGTTTTTCCATTTCGCCCGGCAAGCCTTCTCCCGACTTGCGGTCGATCACGTGCACGGTGTATTTGCCGAAGGTGTTGACATAAACGGTGATGGTGCCGGGCGTCAGGGTGATGGAATTGGCCAGGATGAACAGACTCATGTCATTGCGCAACCGGCTGCGAAACGTGATGATTTTCGGATCGATTTTTTCCAGCATATTGGGGTGAAACACCAGTTTCATCACATGCCAGTTGGCAATCAACACCTGGCCCAACAGCCAGGGGACGTATTTGACGAATTGAAACCACTGGCCGGACAGACCCTTTGGCCGGTGGGAATAGAACATCAGGTCGGCGGAAAAGTAGGCCACCAGCAGGCAGCAGATAACCCCCAGGGCCAAATGAAACAGGTCGAACTTACCTGAAAGGACCAGCCAGGTGGCAAATGAAATGCCGAACGTGAGGATAAAAGGGACAATCGGATGTTTCGACCGCGACGCACTGTCGTCGGAAGGGGAGGATCGCGGCGAATCGTCCCGGCGTTGGGTGGCTTGATCCTTTTTCATCGATGCGGGAAGCTCCTCCTGCATAATTGGGCCGATGAGTAATACTTTCGATGCTGAATCCGATTCAATTAATTACCATTCGCAGAAAATTTGGACCGAAGGGCAAGTCTTACCAGACGATTATTTTACTGTCAACTTTTTCGGCTGCGATCTTCAGAGTAACCGCATTTGCTAGTGTCCATCCGGAAATAGTAGCTTTTGGCCCAGGCCAAGGCCGCAACGAATTTGAAACCGCAGGCGTAGCAAGGCTACGTCGCAAGAACGTGAACGGCTACGCCATTATTTCAAATTCGTGAGAACGCCGGCATGGACCAAAAGATGCTATTTCCGGATGGGCACTTGCTAATCATCCAGTGGGCATGGCCCACCAAATTGAGCTGTTTTGATCAGACGTGCTTTCCAAATTGCCAAATGCGGTCAGCCTTTATGCTCGTCGTCCGGTTTGGATGCTGCGGCCGCTTTGCGCCGCATGCGGTGAAGGGTGTGTCTGGTAACGGTTTTTTTCACCAAAAAATAGCCGGCACTCAACGCGATAATGGTCAAGGCGGTGCTGGTCAACATTTCGGGAGTGATTTTTTTGTAATCCAGAATGATAATCTTACGGGCGATGGCGATGATGGCCACCAGCATGACCACTTCGACATGAATGATGTCTTCGTCCAGATAGGTTTTGATCGATTCCAGAAGCTCCAGCCCGATGAGCACCATCAGAAAGAAGCCGAACACCTCCAGCATTTCGGCGATATTCAACAGCAGCAACGGCGGCTTGAGCATCTGCTGGACCAGAATGACACCCAATTCAATGGTCGATACAAAGATAGCCAGCATCATCATACCCAGCAAGCCGAGGATGATGATGCGTTCGAATTTTTTCAGAAATCCGCCCATTGGATTTGAATCCTTAATTTACCAGCCACAGGGCCCCGTTGCTGAATTTATTGATGACATAGCGCGACACACTGCCGGTGAAAAACGATTTGGCCAACCCCCGGCGTCCCATGACCAGGGTGCCGATGTTGTCCTGTTCGATCTTGTCCAGAATGGTCTTGCCCGGTTGGCGAACACCGTCGACCACTTCGGTTTCAATCCGGCCGGCATCGATGCCGTGCTGCGCCAGGTTGTCCAGGGCCTGTTGAAAAAACCGGTCGATGCAATTCTGGTTTTCACGGTTAAGGGTCGTCTCCAGATCGCCGTCGGCGTCCGTGGCGTCGAAGTCCACCGCACAATAGTTGCCCAGTTTGGGGCGGACATGAAAAAAAAGCAGACGCACATCCGGGTTGGCGCCGACCATGAATCCCAGGTGATCCACCGCCTTGAGCGCGTTTTCCGATCCGTCGACGGCGATCATGATTTTCGAGGCTTTTATGTCGCCATCAACCAGCCAGACCGGCAGAACCTTGGAATGTTCCAGGACATCGGCGGTCACGCTGCCCATGATGGTTTCCCGCAGCCACGACGCGCCGCGGCGCCCCAGGACAATGGCGTCGTAGTGCCCGTTTTCGCCAAAGGCAAGAATATCCTTGGCCAGCCCCTGGCTGCGAACGCAGGTTTTCAGAGTAATCCGCTCGGCCGCGATACCGGCCTTGACCAACTGCTGTTGATGGGTTTGCAGCATTTGTTGGCCGTGCTCCTGGTCACGGGCGGCCATCTGATTCAGTTTTGTCCGGGTGGTCTGATTCCGCTGCGCCTCGGCGAGCATGAATTGCGACATGGCCGGCAACACATTAAGCAGCACATAATTTAAATCAGGAACCGTTTCCGCGGTCCGGGCGACGTAGCGTAAAGCGTTTTGCGAGTGGACCGAATCGTCCACCGCCACCAGTATTTTTTTTTTTTCCATAAGCTTATTCCCTTTCTTCCAGTCCGGTTTCGGCGCCGTCCATACTCGGGATGACACACACCTGCCCGAATGGGCTACAAGCGTCGGGTGGGTAAACATCCTGCAATTCATCCTTGATGGTGCCCCGCCACAAAGGGACCCTGACCAAGTAGGCGATGCGTCCGATGCGATGCGAGGCGATCGGCGCAGTCAATAGCACAAAACAGATCGTGGCCGCGGCCCGCGCCGCGATGCCGAACTCCCAAAAGTAGATTGCCAGGGCCAGCAACAGCGCGCCCAGGCTGATGGTGCCGGCCTTGGTGCTGCACGACATGCGCAGCAACAGATCCGGCATCCGGATGATCCCCAGGGCGGCCACGACCATGAAAAACGAGCCGACAATCAACAGCAGCGCGGTAATGACTTCGATCATGGCTGCCCCCTCCATTTTTCAATGTAGTACGCCAGGGCGATGACGCCCAGAAAAGAGATGATCGCCCAGACACTGGCCACATCGAGCAGTACCGGACGGTCCATGACAATCGCCGCGGTAACGATGACGCCGGCCGACGCACTGGCGATGATGTCAAAGGCCACGATCCGGTCGGGCAGGGTCGGTCCCTTTACCAGACGGACAAAGCCGAGGATCAACGCCAGACTGAGCATCGGATAGACAAAGTACGTCGCGACATTCTGGATCATTATTCGAATAACTCCCGCACCCGTCTTTCAAGACGGTGTTTGATGTCTTGGCGAAACGCGTCGATGTCCCGCACGTGCATGACGTGCACGAACAGGGTCTTGCGGTCCGGCGAGACGTCCAGGCTCAGCGTGCCGGGGGTCAGGGTGATGAAATTGGCCAGCACGGTGATCTCCAGGTCGCTTTGCAAGTCGAGATCCACGGCCACGATGGCCGGCCGCATGCTGTGGCCGGGGGTCAGCACCTCGTGGGCCACGCGCAGGTTGGCAATAATCAACTCGCCGATAAAAAACAGGACAAAGCGCACAAACCGGTAGAACCGGATCACGTAGACAATGAAGGTGACCTCCCGGGGCGAACTGATCACCCAGAGGCACACCGCACTGATCCCGAATCCGATGGCGAAATTGGCCAGGGAAAAGCGGCCGGTCAGGGCCATCCAGACCACCGGTAAAAAGGCATTGCCCAGTATGATGTTGATTCGTTTCATTGCACGCTTCCCAGCACGGCCCGGATGTAGGCCCGCGGATCGATAAGCTGATCAGCGGTTCGTTCGGCCAGGGTGAGGATCGGACCGGTGCCCAGGCCGATGGTCACCGTGATCAGCGCCAGCAGGATTATCGGTACATACAACGCCGCCCGTCGTCTACCGGAAAGCGGCTGCGGGTCCGCGGCAACCGCCGGTTCTCCCCAGAACACGGCCGCCCAGATCTTGGTCATGGAAAACAGGGTCAGCAGGCTGACCAGCAAGGCCGTGGCGGCGATCAGATATGACGCGTCCTTGAACGAGGCGATAATCAAAATAAGCTTGGCCCAGAAACCGGACAAGGGTGGAATCCCCGCCAGGGAAAAAGCCGACACCGCAAACAACAGACTCAGACCCGGCGCGCTCAGCGACAGGCCGCCGAGCCGCTCCAGCCGGTAGCTGCCGCCCAGCAGTCGGGCCACCCCGCTGACCAAAAACAGATTGGTCTTCACCACAATGTGATGCATAATATAAAACACCGAACCGGTCAGGGCCAGGGGGGTGAACAGCCCCAGCCCCATAATCATGTAGCCCACCTGACTGATGATGTGAAACGACAAAATGCGCCGAAACTCCCCCTGGGCCGCCGCACCCAGCACGCCGGTGACCATGGTGAAACCGGCGATGATCAAAATCAGGGTGTGGGTGTAGGCGACGTCGCCCATGAACAACAGGGTGAACACCCGCATGAGCGAGTATACGCCGACCTTGGTCAGCAAACCGGCGAAAATCGCCGAAACCGCCACCGGCGGGGTATGGTAGGACGCCGGCAGCCAAAAGAAAAGCGGAAAGACCGCGCTTTTGATGCCGAAGGCCACCAGAAACAGCATGGCCACCGTGGTGACCATGAACGGATGCTCGCTTTGGGGCAACACCGTGGCGAGATGGGCCATGTTCAGGGTGCCGGACATGCCGTAGAGAATCCCCAGACCGGTGAGAAAAACCGCCGAAGATATCAGGTTCAAGGTGACGTATTTGATGGCGCCTTCGAGCTGTTCCTTTTCGCCGCCCAGGGCCATGAGCACAAAAGAGGCCATCAGCATCACTTCAAACCAGACGTACATGTTGAACAGGTCACCGGTTAGAAAAACGCCGCACACACCCATCAGCAGAAAATGATAGAAGCAGAAGTAGCCGTAGCGGACCCGGCGCGGATCGACCGTGGCCAGGGAGTAGAGGGCCACCGTAAAGCCCATCAGGGCCGCCAGGACCACCATGATGGCGCTGAACAGGTCGGCTGCCAGGGTGATGCCGAACGGTGCCGGCCAGTTGCCCAGTTGCAGGGCCATGGGACCGTTTTGCCAAACCCCGTGAAGCAGGCTGCCGGCCGCGGCCAGCAAACCACCGGCCCCCAGCAGGCCGATCACCTGCTGAGCCCTGATTGATCGCCAGCACAGCAGGCCGACGGCCGCCGTGGTCAGCGGTAAAATGATGGGTAGAATCAGAAGCAGTTTCATCCGTTTTAACTGTCGGTTGTCTTCATTTCGTCCAAATGGGTGGCGGCCAGGGTTTTAAAGGTGCGGCTGAAGAGAACCAGCGTAAACGCCAACACACCGAAAGAGATCACAATCGCCGTCAGGATCAGGGCCTGGGGCAGCGGATCGGCCACCGCCTGGGCGGCCCGCAAACTGCCCTCGGGAATAATCGGCGGCTTGCCGCGCGTCAGCCCGGCGGCCAGGAAGATAAGCAGGTTGATGGCATTGGACAGCAGCACCAGCCCGATGATCAATTTCACCGGTGTGCGCCACAACAACAAATACACCGCGGCCCCGAACAGCCCGCCCACCACGATGGCGGCCACAAGTTCCATCAGTCTTCCTCCGCCAGGGATAAAATAATGATCAAGGTGGCGCCGATGACCACCAGGTAAACACCGACATCGAAGAAGACCGGTGTGCCCACGTGCCATTTGTCGCCCTGCCCCAGCACCAGTTCATACCATTTGCCGGTCAGAAAGGGCGCCCGGGTGAACACGCCCACCAGCCCGCTGGCCATGGCGATCAGCAGCCCGAGCCCCATCAATTTGACCGGCCGGACCCGCAGGATCTTGCGGGTTTCACCCACACCGAACACCAGGCTGTGCAGAATAAACGTGGCCGCCGCCACCAGCCCGCCGATAAACCCGCCGCCGGGCAGATTATGGCCCCGGAAGAGTAGAAATGCCGAGAAGAGAAGTAACATCGGCATCAGGTAACGGGTGGCGGTGGCTAGAATTACGGACGTCATTGAGTTTGACATTCCTCACCTGTCTTCTTTGGGGCGCAATTTCAACAACGTATACACCCCGGCCCCGGCCAGCGTCAGCACGGTGATCTCCCCCAAAGTGTCCATGGCGCGAAAATCGACGATGATGACATTGACGATATTGCGGCCGTGGGCCTTGATGAAGCTGTTGGCTTCGAAGAATTCGGAAAGCAAAGAGCCCTCCCGCACGCCCAGGGCCACGAGGACCAGGGTGGTCATCAACACCCCGGCGGCAACGGCCACCACGCCGTTGCGGGCGAACTGCCGGGGGGTGGAGATGATTTTATACGCCGGCAGCCGGTAGATCACGAAGACAAACAGGATCACGGTCATAGTCTCGATGATAAATTGGGTCATGGCCAGATCCGGCGCACCGAAATCGATGAACAGCAGGGCCAGACCGTAGCCGACCACGCCCATGGCCACGATGGCGCTCAGGCGCGATTGAGCCCGCACGGTTACCACGGCGGCAGACAACATCAGCGCAGCCAGCACGCCTTCATAGAGCTTGACGTCCATGGCCGGCAGGGTGAGTTGAAACGGGGCGCCGCGCAGCAGGGTATAGCCGACCAGAGCAATGGTGGCGATGATCAGGGTCAAAATGTAATTGTGCAGGTAGCCGCTTTGCAGAAACCGGGTTTGCCACTTGGCCAGTTTCATCATCCCGTTCAAGCTGATCTCGTATCCGGCGGCCGGGCCGCAAGCACCCAGGGCAAATCGTGCCGACCCGTCACGGATACCGGCATGCCGGCGATACACGCCAAAGGCGAGCAGCAGGGTCAGGCCGGTCAGACCGAGCATCGGGGTGAACCCGTGCCACAGGGCCAGATGAATGTCCTGGGGCTGAGCCAACACCGCGGCAACGGCCGGGGTGATGAACACCTGTGCCGGCCAACCCGGCAGCAAGCCGCAAAGCAGCCCCAGCACGGCGGGCAGCAGCGGCCCCAGCCAAAGGGCCGGTCCCACCGGGTGATGGCCGTCGGGCACTGTGCGGACAGGGCCGAAAAACGGTTTGATCACCAGCACACCGGTGGCGGCAATCAGCAGGGCGTTGGCCGCGACGGCGGCGGTGGTCAGCAAACCGGATGTCTGCCCCACGCTTTGCCAGGTGGCTTCATAGATCAACTCCTTGCCGATAAAGCCCCAAAACGGCGCCAGACCGGCCATGGACAGACCGGCCAGCACGGCGGCGCTGCCGATCAGGGGCAAATGGCGATAGAGGCCGCCCAGGCGGCGCACGTCACGGGTGCCGGTTTCGTGATCCACCACCCCGGCATTTAAAAACAGCGACGCTTTGTACAGAGCATGGGCCACCAGAAAGACCACGGCCCCGATGATCGCCGTGCGGGTGCCGATGCCGGTCAGAAACATCAAGGTGCCCAGGCCGTTGACCGTGGAATAGGCCAACAGCCGTTTCAGATCGGTTTGCAGCAGCGACAGCCACGCCCCCAGGATCATGGTCACCGCGCCGACGAGCATCAATGTGGTCTGCCACGCGGCAGTGCCGCCCAGAATCGGCGTCAGTCGCAAGACCAGATAAACCCCGCCTTTGACCATGGTGGCCGAGTGCAAAAACGCACTGACCGGGGTGGGGCCTTCCATGGCCGAGGGGAGCCAGAAATGAAACGGAGTTTGGGCGGATTTGGTAAACGCACCGGCGAAGATCAGAATGACGATGGCGAGATAAAACGGATGGCCGGCCAGATTCAGGCGGCGGTCCAGCATTTCGGCCAACTCCCAGCTATTGCCGGCCAGCGCCATCAACACCAACCCGGCCATCAGGGCCAGACCGCCGATGCCGGTAACCAGCAAGGCTTGCAGGGCCGCCTTGCGGGCCGCTTCCCGCTCGTGTTCAAAGCCGATCAGCAGATAGGAACTCAGGCTGGTCAATTCCCAGAAGATAAACACGGCAATGAGATTGCCGGCCAGGACCAGCCCCAGCATGGAGGCCATGAAAGCCAGCAGGTAGGCGTAAAAGCGGCCCAGGTTCGGATGACCGGACAGATAGGCGCCGCTGTAAATCACGATCAAGGTGCCGATGCCGCTGATCAACAGGGCAAAGAGCAGGCTCAGGCCGTCCAGGTAAAAGGACAGCGTTACGCCGAGCGCGGGGGCCCAGGCATGGCTTTGTGCGATGACGCCGCCATCGGCAATCGTCATGGCATGACGGGCAAGGGTGACGGTTACTCCCAGCGGCAGCAACGCCAGCAGCCACCCGGCGTGCCTGGGCAGAAGACGCTGCACGGCCGGTGCGACCAGGGCCAACCCAAAACCGGATAAAACCACGATGGCGATCATGCAAGCTGCTCCTTTGCGAGGCGTCGGGTTAATGTCGGGAATAAATCGTCGCGAGTGCGCGCTGTAAAAAAAGATCGCGTCATCCTATGCGAAAAAAATACTGCTTGTCAATTTGGATCGACGATTTATCCAGGGCAACTGCATTTGGAAATTTGGAGCGCACGCCTGATCGAAACAACTCAATCCGGTGGGTATGGCCCATAATCTTACATATTAACCCGGCAATAAAATACTTTTAAAAAAAGTGATTCCGGCGCGCGCCGGAATCAAGCGTCAATTCAGGATGCCGGATCAAGTCCGGCATGGCGAAGGCTTACACATTTAGTTGTCGGTTTAATATAAGGTTATTATCGATTTGATCCTGGACCCCGGCCTTCGCCGGGGTGACAGATGTTTTTTTGTTTTTATTTTGGCTTCCCGCATCCGCCGTGCACGCGATCCGGGACTGTCAGGTAAAGGGGGACCTTAATCGCGTCACCCCGGCGAAAGCCGGGGGCCAGAGTCAAAACGTCATTAACCTTATTTTTTACGCTCCAGATTTCCAAATGCGGCGACCCTGATGGTTTCTCTGTTATGGTATAAAAACATCGTTTTGCTTGACGAATAGATGAACAATCGCTAAAAACTAAAATCAACCCCAATCGATTTTCGTGCATTTCTTTACTGAATAAAATTCATTCTCCGGGATCGACACCACCGAAACTTGCCTTGCGTTCGTTCCAAAGTTGTTCGGCTTTTTTTTAAACCAACACCAGGCCTGCCGTAATTAAGGACCGCGCCGGGCTTGCCGCCGGGGTTGAAAACCGCGTGTATCGCTTCCTTGCATCCGCAGGCGGTTTGCCTGACCTGTTTTTATACAGGCTAATTGTGTTTGCCGGGTTCGGCTGTTTCAAGCGCCGGATCCTGGCAACCATAAAATTAAAGGAGGTTGTGATGGTCAAAAAAATCGGAATCATCGTGACGTTGGTTTTTGTACTCGCCGGTGCGCCGGCCTGGGCCGGTCATACGCTCAAACTGGGCCTGGATGCCGACCCGGTAACCCTTGATCCGCATATGCAACTGTCCGGCGGCATGTTGCAATACTCGCACTGGGTGTTCGATCCTTTGGTTCGCTGGACCCAGGCCATGGAATTCGAGCCGCGTCTGGCCACGCGCTGGGAGCGGATCGATGACCTGACCTTGCGGTTTTACCTGCGCAAGGGGGTCAAGTTTCACAGCGGCAATCCTTTTACCGCCGAAGACGTGCGCTGGACGGTGATGCGCTTGAAGAAAAGCATCGATTTCAAGGGGCTGTTCGAGCTGTTTGCCGAGCCCAGGGTGATCGATGCGCACACCGTGGATATCGTCACCACCAAACCCTATGCCCTGACCTTGAACATGGGCACCTATATCTTCCCCATGGATAGTAAATTTTATTCCGGCACCGATGAAACCGGGCAGCCCAAGGACGCCATCGTCAAAATTGGACCATCCTTTGCCTTGACGAACGCGTCCGGTACCGGCCCGTTTACGGTGGGGTATCGTGAACACGGCGTCAGGACCGAATTCGAGCGTTTCAAGGAGTACTGGGACACAGCGTCGCCGGGCAATGTGGACCGGATCATCCTGACCCCGATCAAGGAAGACGCCACCCGTGTAGCGGCCCTGTTGTCGGGGGATGTCGACTTTATTTCACCGGTGCCGCCCCAGGACTTCAAGCGGGTGGACCGGGACCCGAAACTCAAACTGTTTACCTTTCCGGGCGGCCGCATTATCATGGTGCAACTCAACCAACTCCGGCGGCGCGAATTTCGCGTCGGTATCGTGCGGCAGGCCATGGTCCTGGCCATCAACAACGTCGGCATCGGCAAGAAAATCATGAAAGGCACCGCCACCCCGGCGGCCCAGCAAAGCCCCAAGGGGTATGCCGGCTACAACCCCGCCCTGCAACCCCGCTACGATTTGAAAAAGGCACGGGCCCTGATGAAGGAAGCCGGTTATCCCAACGGCTTTGACTGCACCATGATCGCCCCGAACAACCGTTACGTGAACGATGAGAAAA
Source organism: Desulfobacterales bacterium (assembly GCA_028282295.1). GTDB lineage: Bacteria > Desulfobacterota > Desulfobacteria > Desulfobacterales > JANQIE01 > JANQIE01. The sequence continues at coordinate 40,531 of JANQIE010000110.1, forward strand.
TCGCCGAAGCCGTGGTGGGGATGCTGGCCAAAATCAATATCCGCGTCAATCTCAAGACCATGCCCAAGGCCCAGTACTGGGATGAGTTCGACGCCCAGGTGGCCGACATGCAGATGATCGGCTGGCATTCAGACACCGAGGATTCGGGCAACTTCACCGAATATCTGGCCATGTGTCCTGACAAGAAAACCGGCTTGGGTCAATACAACAGCGGCAATTACTGCAACAAGGAAGTGGACCGGCTCACACTGGCGGCCCAGACCGAAACCGATCTGGCCAAACGGGCGACCATCCTGCAAAAAATTGAACAGATCCTGTACGACGATGCGGCATTCATCCCGTTTCATTGGCAAAACCACTCCTACGGCGCCAAAAACAACATTGATGTCGCGCCGATCATCAACACCATGAATTTTCCGTATTTCGGCGACATGATAATCCGGTAATGCAATTAAGAATTTGAAATTCAATGTCATTAACTTAAATGATCCGATGAGTAGAAGAAATGTAGCGCAGGGCTTTAAGCCCATAGCCGTCAAGCTAAGGGCCCGCGCAAAGAAAAAATGAATAACAATTGAGCAAAATTGCATGTTGAAGTCTGACAACAACACTTAGGTTTTTTTGCTATATCTCCTGGATTCCCGCCTGCGCGGGAATGAGGACGTAGGTTTTGCCCCGTCGTGTTTAGACGTCATTCCCGCGCAGGCGGGAATCCAGGAAATGTCCCTGAATGCGCACATTGCTCGTTCCGGCGGCCCGCCGGAACGTAAGGGCGCTTTTCAAATGTCGGCTGCAGACAAAAGCCCTGAGCCACTGCCTTAAATTAATGACATTGATTTGAAACTAAGAATTAAGAATGACGGTTGAGGGGTCTTTTTTTAATTGAACATATTAATAACATTGGTAGAATACCTTCATTCTTAATTCCAAATTCATCATTCTTAATTGTACTCAGTACTCATTTCGGAGCCGGTTGTGTTTGCATTCATCGTCCGCCGTATTACCCAGGCCGTTCTGGTTATGCTGGTCATCAGCCTGATCGGGTTCGCCATCAAAAACCGTATCGGCGATCCGGTGCGCGATTTGGTCGGCGAACGGGTCACCCCGGCCGAGCGGGCGGAAATGCGCGAAAAACTGGGCTTGAACGACCCGTTTCTGATCCAGTACGGCCGGTTTGTCAAAAACGCCCTGCGAGGCGACCTCGGCCTGTCGTTCTTCCATAAAAAACCGGCTGTGGCGGTGATTCTGTCCAAGGCGCCGGCCACCCTGGAACTGGTGTTCGCGGCGGCCTTGATCATCATTGTTATCTCCCTGCCGGTGGGCATGTTCACGGCCATTTACCCGCGCAACTGGTTTTCCCGTTTCACCCTGAGTTTCAGCACCCTGGGGGTCTCCATCCCGGTGTTTCTGACCGCCATTATGCTGATCTATGTGTTTTCGGTGGAGCTGAACTGGCTCCCCTCCTACGGACGCGGCGAGATGGTCAACATCGGCGGCTGGCAAAGCGGCCTGTTGACCCTGGACGGTTTGAAACATCTGGTCCTGCCCAGTTTTTCACTGGCCTCCATCATGCTGCCGCTGTTTATCCGCCTGATCCGCTCTGAAATGATGGAGGTGCTCGAAACCGAGTACATTAAATTCGCCTGGGCCAAGGGCTTGTCGCGTCGTCGCATTTTTCTGGTGCATGCCTTTAAAAATACATTGCTGCCGGTGATCACGGTTTTCGGTGTTCAAATCGGGATCATGTTCGCGTTTACCATCCTCACCGAGACGGTTTTTCAGTGGCAGGGGATGGGCTTTATGTTCCTGGAAGCGGTGGAGCGCAGCGATATTTCCCTGCTGGTGGCCTACCTGGTTTTTGTGGGCGTCATTTTTGTGGTGGTCAATACGGTGGTCGACCTTGTTTACGGACTGATCAATCCCACGATTCGCATTGCCGGACGGAAGTGACTTTGATGTTCAGACGCTTTAAAGACTCTTATCTATTCTACAGTTTCAAACAGGATAAAACCGCCATCCTCAGTTTTGCCATCCTGATGTTACTGCTGGTGCTCGGCAGCCTGGCGCCGGTGATCGCGCCCTTTGATCCCTACGACCCGAACAGCATCGACATCATGAACGCCGAATTGCCGCCGGCCTGGGCGGGCGAAGGCGAGGCGCAATTCTGGCTCGGCACCGATATCCAGGGCCGCGATCTGCTCAGCACCATTTTGTACGGTCTGCGCCTGTCGATTTTAATCGGTCTCGGCGCCGTGGGACTGCAGGCCCTGTTGGGGATTCTGGTCGGGCTCGCGGCCGGTTACCTCGGCGGCAAAACCGATGCCGTGCTCATGCGCATGGCCGATATCCAATTATCTTTTCCCTACCTGATGGTCGCCATCTTCATCAGCGCCATTTTCCAGGTGGTCTTCGGCATCGGGCGCTACGAACAGTTGGCCGTGCCGCTTCTGATCGTGATCATCGGTCTGGCCGAGTGGCCGGTCTACGCCCGCACCGTGCGGGCTTCGGTTCTGGGCGAGAAGAAAAAAGAGTATGTTGAAGCGGCGCGGGTCATCGGATTGAACCGGCGGTTGATCATGTTCCGGCATGTGTTGCCCAACTCGCTGACCGCCGTGATGGTCATCTCCACCATCCAGGTGGCCAATGCCGTCATGAGCGAAGCCGCCCTGTCGTTTCTGGGCCTGGGGATGCCGATTACCAAGCCGTCGCTGGGCGCGTTGATCAAATCCGGCTTTGAATACATTTTCAGCGGTTCCTGGTGGATCACCCTGTTTCCGGGCGTGCTGCTGGTGCTGCTGGTATTGGTGATCAATCTGTTGGGCGACTGGCTGCGCGATGTGTTGAATCCCAAATTGTATAAAGGGTAGAAGGGTAATTTCAAAATTAAGATTATAGATACCAAATCAAGTCCAAATGCTAAATTTCAAAAAGCTGGCGGGCAACCGTGCTCATCGGAAATTTATAAAAAGCAATGTCGCATTTACTCGAAGTCAAAAATCTGAATGTGAAATTCGCCTTGCGTTTTGGTGAATTGACCGCCATCGACGGGGTCAGTTTCACGTTGGACAAGGGCGAGAAGCTCGGCCTGGTGGGCGAGAGCGGGGCCGGCAAGTCGGTGACCGGCTTTGCCATCATCAATCTGATCAGCAAACCGGGCTACATTGCCGACGGGCAGGTGTTGTTCGACGGGCAGCAGCTCACGACGCTGGATGAGGACGCGCTGCGGCGGATTCGGGGCGACCGCATCAGCATGATTTTCCAGGACCCGATGATGACGTTGAACCCGGTGCTGACGGTGGGCGCCCAGATGATCGAAACCCTCAAGGCCCACCAACGCCTGACCAACCGGCAGGCCCGCGAGATCGCCCTGGAAACGCTGCAAAAGGTCCGGATCCCCTCGCCGGAAAAACGCCTGAACCAATATCCTCACGAGTTTTCCGGCGGCATGCGCCAGCGCATCGTCATCGCCATCGCCCTGATCACCAATCCGGCGCTGATCATTGCTGATGAACCGACCACGGCGCTGGATGTTACCATTCAGGCCGAAATCATGGATCTGTTGCAGGCCCTGTGTGCGTCGGAGAAAATGGGGTTGATTCTGATCACCCACGATTTGGGGGTTGTCTCCCAGGTCACGGAAAAAATCGCGGTGATGTATGCCGGCAAGATCGTCGAGTCCGGGCCGACGGTCGATATCATTACAACGCCCCGGCATCCATACACCCAGGGCCTGATCAACGCCCTGCCCGGCAGCCGGCAGCCCGGCGAGACCTTGAGCCAGATTCCCGGCATGATGCCGACGTTAACCGATATCCCGCCCGGTTGCGCCTTCCATCCGCGTTGCAACTTCAAAACCCTGGTTTGTGAAATGGAAGTGCCGCTGTTGATGAGCAGGTTTGATCGGGCGCGCAGTGTCGCCTGCCACATAAAAGACAATTAAGAAATGGGAATTAAAAATTAAGAGCGGATGGAGATCATTTATAGACCCGATGCCGGGGCCTGCCCCGGACTCGATCCGGGGTTCGCCGGCATGACGAAGATGAGGGGCCCCGCTACCCGGTGAGCCACTGGGCGCGTCTACGACTTGGTAGTAACATAAAAATGACAGAAAAACATCCGTCACCCCGGCGAAGGCCGGGGTCCAGAATCTAAACGACAAGAACCTTGATTTTCAACTCTGCGTTCTTGGTGGAAATAACAAGGTGCCATGGAAAACAGCCAAAACAGTCTGCTGACTCTGGAAAATCTGGATAAACATTTCGACATTTCGGGCGGTCTGCTTGATCAGTTGGCTTTCGAAGGCTTGCGCCTGACGCGCAAGCGCACCATTGTCAGGGCGGTCAATGGCGTCAGCCTGGATATCTTGCCGGGCGAAACGCTGAGCGTGGTGGGCGAGAGTGGATGCGGCAAGTCGACGTTGGCCCGCACCATCATGGGGCTGTATGCGCCTGAAAACGGCGCGGTTTACTACCGGGGCGCGCGCATCGACCGGCTGACCGCCCGGCAAATGCTTCCATTTCGTCGCAAAATGCAGATGATCTTCCAGGACCCTTACGCATCGCTCAATCCCCGCAAAACGGTCAAAGCCATTTTGCGTGAGCCGGTCCGTTTTCACAACCGAACCTTGACCAACGGCCAGGTGCTCGAACGGGTGGAAGCGGTGATGGAACAGGTCGGCGTCGATCCCAAGTGGGCAGACCGCCATCCCCACGAGTTTTCAGGGGGGCAGCGCCAACGGATCAGCATTGCCCGGGCGCTTATGGTCGACCCCGAGTTTATTGTCGCCGATGAGCCGGTTTCGGCCCTGGACGTTTCCATCCAGGCGCAAATTCTCAACTTGATGATGCAGGCCCAGGCCGAGCGCGGTTTGACCTATCTTTTTATCACCCACGATCTTTCGGTGGTGCAGCATATCAGCACCCGGGTGGCGGTGATGTACCTGGGGCACCTGTGCGAGGTAGCGCCGGCGGCCGATTTGTTTGCTTCCCCGTTCCATCCTTATACCCAGGCGCTGTTGAGCGCGATTCCCAAACTGGGGGCGCGCACTTCGAATCATGTCAAACTCAAGGGGGAAGTGCCCACACCCATTGATCTGCCGGACGGTTGTATTTTTCACCCGCGATGTATTTATGCCAAAGCGGTGTGTCGCAAAATGGTGCCCAAGTTCCGCGAAATCGAACCCGGCCGCCGGGCCGCCTGTTTTTTTGCCGGAAAAGTCGGCATAAGTTGGCTGCCAGCACAAGGTGGGCTAAAAAACTTATAGATGAGTGTCCATCCGGAAATATAGTAACGTATAATTATTGTATGAAGCTGCGTATCATCATATTGATTCTTGCTGTGAGCACGGTGGTTTCCGTTGTGGCCGGTGGCTGGTTTTATCACCGTTTGCTGAAGTCATCGTTGTATGATGAGGCCCGGAAAAAGACGATCTACCAGGCCGAGGGTGCCCAGGCGCGCTTTAGCACCTATATGACGGAGCAGGCCCGTTCGATCCGGGTTGTTGCCGGCCTGCCGGATATCGTCCGGGCGTTGGCCGCGCCCACCCCCGACGTCCTGGAAAAAACCGGACACATTCTGGATCATTTTAAATCAAGGCTTGAAGCCGATATTTGCTATTTGCTCGACCGACGCGGCCGTTGTATCGCGGCGAGCAACCGCCGGGCCAAGGACAGCTTTGTCGGCCAATCCTATGCCTTCAGGCCCTACTACCAAAGCGCCATGCGCGGTGTTTCCGATATCTACATGGCGTTGGGGGTTACCTCCGGCAAACGCGGGGTTTATTATTCCAGCCCGGTTTATGCCATCCGGAGCGAGGAACCGATCGGGGTAGCGGTGATCAAATCGTCGGTGAAGCGGCTTGAGGCCGGCCTGTTGACCTTGGCCCCCGATAAAAACGAGGTGACCCTGGTCACCGATGCCAACGGGCTGATTTTCATCGCCAATCATGCCCAATACCGTATGAAGCTGCTTTGGCCGCGGTCCAGCCGGGAAATCGAGATATTGTCACGGTCACGCCAGTTTGGCCCCGGTCCGTGGGCATGGAGCGGTTTGGCCCGCCTGGATAGCCACCGGGCACAGGATCAGGACGGAAAAACCTATTTCGTGCATGAACTCAGGCCCTCCGGCTACCCGGACTGGCGCGTAGTTCAACTGATCAGCAGCACCTGGGCGTTAGGCCAATCGGCCGACCGGCTGGTGCGGCGCACCGGTTTTGCCATTGCCATTGTGTGTTTCGGCATCGCGCTGGTCACATTGGTCCTGTACCGGATTGCCCAGACGGCGATTGCGCGGCATAAACGGGTTGACGAGGATCTGGTTCGCAAGAACAAGATTCTTGACGGTATTTTGTCCGCTTCACCCATCGGCATCGGTATGGCCGAAAATCGAACCATTCAGTGGGCCAACAACGCCCTGGTCAACATATTCGGTTATGACGATCAGGCGGATTTTGTCGGTAAAAGCACGCGTATCCTGTATGTGTCGAAGGACGAGTACCTGCGCGTCGGCCGCTTGACCTACCCTCAGCTCGAACCGGGACAGACCGCCGCCATCGACGCCGACTTCAGGCGCAAGGACGGCACCCATTTTGTCGGCCATATCAAGATCAGCGTGCCGGACCCCGATGCCCCCCGGCGCCGGACCCTGTTTACAATCTCGGACATCACCGGACGCGTGCAGGCGCAGAAAGAGCGCCTGGAAAGAGAAAAACTGGAAGGGGTCCTGGAAACCGCCGGGGCGGCCTGCCATGAGTTGAATCAACCCTTGATGGCGATTCAGGGCCTGTGCGAACTGGCCCGCATGGAAATGACGCCGGACCATCCGGTCGCCGAGCGGCTGTCCAAAATCGAGAGCGCCGTGAGCCGCATGGGTCGCATCACCTTCAAACTGATGGGCATTGCCAAGTATAAAACCCGCATCTATTCCGGCGGCAAAAAGATCATTGATATCGATCAAGCCTCCGAGCATACCAATACATCACTGGAGCCGGATAACAACACTTCGGACTGACCCGGACTGGTGACATGGACCGGGTAATTCAATAAAGATGCAAACGTCCTGTTTCGTAATTAATATTAGGGTGTGTCCATCCCGAAATAGCATTCACTTGGTGGATTAACGCAAACCGTGCAACAGGACGGAGGGCCCATGGCGTCCGATCATCAAAAAGCCCTTTTTCACCGGATGCACCACCCTGACTTCTATCCCCATCCGACCGCAACCGTCATCAACCGGGAAACGCACATCTCTCAGGTTTTTCTCACCGGCACCTACGCTTACAAAATCAAAAAACCGCTGGATCTGGGCTTTCTCGACTTTACAACCCTGGACAAGCGCAGGCACTACTGCCGGCAGGAGGTTGTGCTGAATCGCCGACTGGCGCCCAAAGTCTATCTCGAAGTCGTTCCCATCACCCACGACGGTGGTAACTATCACCTGGCAGGTGCCGGACCTGCTGTGGAGTATGCGGTAAAAATGCGCCAATTGCCGGATTCGCAAAGCCTGGCCCATTTGTTGACCAGGCGCGCCATCGATCATCAGGCCATCCAACGCCTGGCCCGTCATCTGGCCCGTTTTTATTCCCAAGCCCGTTGCGATGCCGACACCAGGGCCGTCGGCGCCCGGCAAACCGTGCGTGTCAACTGGGAGGAAAATTTCTCCCAGACCGCCGCCGAGGCCGGCGACGGCCCCGACAGCCCTATCGAGCGACACCGTTTTCTAAGTATCCGGGCCGCGGTCCGGTCGTTTTTGCGCCGCAAGGCAAGCCTGTTCGACCGCCGCCTGCAGCAGGGTAAAATCCGTGACTGCCACGGCGATTTACGCGCCGAGCACGTCTATTTCAGCAACGGGATTCAGATCATCGACTGTATCGAATTCAACGAACGCTTCCGCTATGCCGATGTTGCCGCCGATCTGGCCTTTTTAGCCATGGATCTCGATTTCCAAGGGCACGGCGATGTGGCCCGGCAGCTCATGGCCGCCTATGTCGACCACAGCCGGGACGAAGACATGTTTGCCCTGCTCGATTTTTACAAATGCTACCGGGCCTATGTCCGGGGTAAAATCGGCAGCTTCCAGCTCCGGCAGGCCGATCCCGCCGGCCGCCGCTATGCCGGTCTGCGGCGCGACACCCAACGGTATTTTCAGTTGGCCTTTGATTATGCCCGTGCGTTTACCCGGCCGGTGCTGTGGATTTTCTGCGGACTGCCCGCCAGCGGCAAAAGCACCCTGGCGCAGAACCTGGCCGCTGCTTTGGCGGTCCGGCATTTAAAGTCCGATGCCGTGCGCAAGACCTGGGCGCGGCCGCAGGGCGAAAGCGCCTTTGAACAGGGCCTGTACACTAAGGGGATGACGGCCCTGACCTATGGACGCCTGTTGTTGGCGGCCCAGGACGAACTTGAAAACGGCACCTCGATGATTCTGGATGCCACCTTCAGCCGGCGCCACCAGCGGCGCGAAGCCCGGCGGCTGGCCCGCGACATGGATGCGCAGGTAATCTTTGTGCATTGTCGTTGTTCGGACGCAAGCCTGAAAAAACGGCTGCGGGCCAGGCAGGGACGTGCCCTGCTGTCCGATGCCCGCTTGCCGTTGCTAAACGATTTCAAAGCCAATTTTGAGCCGCCAACGGAAATCCCCGCGGATATGTTGATTACCGTCGACACGGATCAGCCCCAAGCCAAAAGCATGGCCCGGATTCTGACGCATGACGTCGACCCGCAAGACCGTATCCAACGCAATTAATTAAAAAAAACGGGCAAAGAGGCCGTGACAGCGGCAAATACGGCCTTACTATGGGAAGACAAAGGAAGTTGGATACAAAGGGAAACGTTATGAACCAATCCCAGCTATTAGCACAGGTTCACGAGTGTTTGATTCAACTGACGTGCCGGCACCTGACCGGTAAAGAGCGACGGTTGATGGAAGCGGCGGTGCAGGATTTCGTCAACCGGGAAGTGAGCCGCTGGTCACACGCCGAAATCCTGGACCGGTTTGTCAATGCCCGCGAATCGCTGGAACAATTGGCCCTGTTTTTAAACCGGCATGCGCCGCAAACCCTCTGCACCATACCGCTGCCGTTCGGCAGGCTGTTCGCCGATTGCAAAAAGCCGGTTATCCCCCCGGCCTGACAGCAACGAACCGAAGCCATCCATGCGGTTCAGCCGACGCGTTCATTCCGGCAAGAGGGTGAGCTTTGCAATGCGTTGCGCATAATCGTCAACCGATAGCTGACGCCACGGTTCTCGCGGTGAAAATCGCAAGGCCGACTTGGCCTCCGGCACAAAAAACTTACCTGCCTGAATCACCGGTTGCGACAAAGCGAATTTGAATTCCGCTCCCAAATCCAAAATCATATCCAGCCTGTCACCGGTTTCCATCAATTCAATCACCCGCAAATTGTTCACTCTTGCGCGCCCTTTCAGGTAACGCCGGCCCCCGGCGTCGGAATACACCTCGATAATCGCATCTGCCAGCAACAGGGCCGAATCGTGGCTGCCGATCAAATACGCCTTGTCGACCAAGTATTCCCCGTCGGCAAAAGGGATCCAGTTTTCATGCATGGTGGTCTCTCCCGTTTCAATGTGCTGTTTGGTTTGATTCTGACCATAACCTTGTCGTCGATTGAAAACAAGCGTGTGGCCATGACGGGCACACCCCCAATCCTAACTAGTGTCCATCCGGAAATAGTAGATTTTGGTTCAGGTCAAATTCGTGAGAACGCCGACCTGAGCCAAAAAATGCTATTTCCGGATGGACACTAACTAGCCGCCGGCACTAGTTGTAAAAAAATGATGCTTTAATTTTGGACTAACACCCTCCTGGTTTAAACGGCGCCGACGAACACAAGTCATCGTTTGAAAGGAGGGGGCATGCGTTTTGTCGCCAGATTCAGATGTTCGATGATATTCATCATTTTGACCGGCGCGATGCTGGGAACCGCGTTGTTCGACAACCACCCACCGGCCGTCCTGTCCGAACCCTTACTCGCGTTGGCCGTCGGGATTGGATTTTTGGTGATTGCAACCGAGTGGCGCTTTAACCGTCCACCGAAAGGTGAGAGGTGAAAAAAAGATGAATTCAAAAGAAATGGAAATGGAAATCGAGGCGTTGGCCCATGAGGTCCACCGTTTATATAAAAGTCCCAACCCTGTTTTGGAGCACCAACTTTACTACCTGCTGCTGTCCGCGATCAAAGAGAATCTGAGGAAACGGCGCAGGTTGCCCACCCCCTGGTCACCCGGGACGCAGGACGACTTGAACGCCACGACCGTGGTGCCGCGGATTGACTGAAAAACAAACCGTTTCTTAACATGGATCTAATTTTGTTCCCTTATTATCATTGTGAATCCACTTGGTGCCGATATGACGATTGTCCAAGAGGTGCAATATGAGATCTATACGCAACAGCTTTGTCCATTGGGACGAGTACTTTTTCACTAGCATTTTTCAGTTAGGCGGCCGGCGACTGTTGTCGCAATGGATCGTCTATCTTTCCCACAGCGGTGACGGCTATCTGTATCCGCTGATCGGCGGTTTGGTAATACTGCTGACCCCCGGCGTCGCCACCTTGTTCTGGGGAACCACCATCGTCGCCTTTGCCATTGAACTGTCACTTTACAAAATCCTTAAAAACACCATTCGCCGTGAACGGCCCTGCCGGGTGATGGCCAATGTCACGGAGAAAATACAGGCCAGCGATCGCTTCAGTTTTCCATCCGGTCATACCGCCGGCGCCTTTTTGATGGCCACCATGGCCTATTTTTTCTTCCCGGCGTTTGCGCCGTTGATGTTCGCCTGGGCCTGCGCCATCGGCTTTGCCAGAATTTTTTTGGGAGTACACTACCCCACCGACATTCTGGCCGGCGCCTTGCTCGGCATGCTCAGTGCGCTGGTCAGCTTGCGAATGGTTATGTACTTTTAAGTCTGAGAATAAATGAAAATTCTTTATGGGGTGCAGGGAACCGGCAACGGGCACATCAGCCGCAGCCGCGAAGTCGTGCGTGAATTAATCGCCCGTGGTCATGACGTGCAAGTACTGATCAGCGGACGCGATCCCGCCTTGCTGCCACCGCTGGAAGAATTCGGTGCCTATCAAACCCGGCGGGGCCTGACATTCATTGTCACACGCGGTAAAATCGAACATTTGAAAACCGCGTGTCAATTGAAGCTGAGCGAGTTTTACCACGATATCCGCACCTTCGACGCCTCAGCATTTGATCTGGCCATCACTGACTTTGAGCCGCTCACCGCCCGCATCGCCCGGCGGTCCAAAATCTTTTGCATTGGCATCGGGCACCAGTACGCCTTTTTCTATCCCATACCGATGAAAGGGGCGCATCCTTTGGCCAAATGGATTATAAAAGACTTTGCTTTTTGCGATATCCCCATCGGCCTGCACTGGCATCATTTTGGTTTTCCCATTTTGCCGCCGATCATCCCCAATTTTAACGGCGCCAGCCCATCGGTTCAACAAAATACAATTATCGTCTACCTGCCGTTTGAAGCACGCGAAGATATCATTCACCTGGTCGCGCCCTATCCCGACCACCAGTTCTACATTTACGGCATGCCGCATAACGAAGACCACGGCCACATCCATTTGCGCGCCTTTTCCCGCACCGGTTTTCTGGCCGATTTGCATCGCTGCCGGGGAGTCATCTGCAACGCCGGTTTTGAACTGCCCAGCGAAGCCCTGCAACTCGGCAAAAAACTGCTCGTGCGCCCCTTGAAGGGGCAGATGGAGCAATTGTCCAATGCCCTCGCCATGGAGCGGTTGCAACTGGGCCGCACCATGACAGCCATGGACCCTGCGCAAGTGGCGCCTTTTCTGAAACAACCGGATCAGCCCCGCCAAAACTACCCTGATGTCGCCAGACTTCTCGCCGACTGGATCGACAGCGGCCGAAAAACCGCGTTGTCCGATCTGGTCCGACAGGCTTGGCAGGGATTGGAAAAATAGACCCCGCCTGTGTTACGACTCCGAAGGAAACCACCGTGTCCAAACAAGACCGCGTGGCCAACTGCGCCAAGGGCAATTCGGCCATGGCTGCCCGCCTGTTCTCAAACCGTCATCAATTCCCCCGTGCAGGGCTTGAGCAACGTCGTTGCCAACAACCAGGGTCCGTCCTGCGCAAGGGCGATAGCGGCATTCACTCTGCTTGTGCCCATCCGGAAATAGCATCTTTTGGCCCCCGGCGGCGTTCTCGCATTTTTAAAGTCCTCGACATAGCCTGCTATGCCTGTGGTTTAAAAAAGGATTCCTTAATCAACCGCCTTCGGCCGATGCACCGTTATAGTACAAGCCTATTTCAAAGAACAACGACCTGAATTGGTCTGGATTGCATGACTTTTACTACGTAACCCTGTGAACGGTTACCCTATCCCTATATGGCGTATTATTCCGGTTCTAAGACAGCAAAATTAGTGGTGACCTCGTATCTTATAAGTTTGTATTGCTCATACGTAATCTTTGCGATGCATGCGAAGTCTCGGCCCCTACTTTTCCGTAAAAGTTCATTAGCTCTTTCCCTCAAGCAACGCGCCGCACCCCAAGTGCCGATCCCCCTGATTCCGGATACTATCAATAATTTCTTCCTATTGTTCCAGGGATTTTGAATTCGGGCAAGCAAAGCATAATCATCTAACGTTCCGTTTTCAGGGTTTTCGTTTTTATCCAATAAATCCTTTGTCTGTTGATAGCTAGGGGATTCATAACATGCGCCATCAAAACAAATCATCCAGCGTTCCGGATATCCCTTTGTCTGTCGAAATGAGGCTTGAATGTTCGCATTCATTTCCGGGTGAGTTTCTAAGACTTCTCTTGTTACATCATTCGCTTTCGGGCTGCAGATCAAAATGACATTATGTTGTTTATTTTCAGTATTTTTTTGAAATTGTGCTACACCCCTTACTGCAGTTTTACTATCTGGAACCCCGGCCAAGGATAGCACTCTCTCCATATAATTTGCTGCAAGCATATCTTCAAATGTGACATGATTACGGTGGGTGGCATAGGGAGTACCTGCTCCTTCAGATAGAGGGCGCTCAGGCACGACGATTATGGTTTTATCTTTTGGACTAATGCCAGTAACCGATGTAAAAGGCGTCCGAGATTTTTTAAATTTATACAACCAGGTTGCCCCTCCACCTATAACCGCTGAAAAAAGATTTGCTATTATCCCCACTATTACATCCATATCAAGCGACCTCCGAAATAATTCATTACAATGTCGGCGTGAAGCAACATGTTCGCCGCAGGCGTTATTAAAGTTTGCGGCATTTGAAATGTTTTCTTGATGAGTTTACTTTTTTGCACACTACGGATTTTTTCTGAATTTTTCAAGTTTTTTTGTAACAATCTGTTGATTGGGCTGATTACACCGCGGTTGCGGCTGCTTGGAACATGAATGTATATCATCTGTAGATATTCTCCCACCATCCTGATGGCTTTTATCGCACGGCCGTGCAGTCCCTTTAAAGTGGCGAAGTAACAAGGCCCGCGCGGCAAAGACTGCTATCAGAAAGACTTTTCCACGCATAGAGATCTTTAATCCGCCCTTAGGGCTCGCGCAAAAATAATAGGCCGGGCGGCGACAAGGTGGTTTCAGGTAGGTTTCAAACGGCGGTAGTAGGGCGCAACCCCAGAGCAGCGGCGTACCGCTGCAACGCGGTTTGGACTGCCTGGTGGATTTGAGCGCGGCCGGTTCCGGCGGTTGGGGCCGGCTCGTCGTGCCGGGCAAGTACTTTCAGGGTGCCGGCTTTGGTGTCCGCCTTTAAATCGACACGGGCGACCAGCCGGTCACCGGCCAGAACCGGCAGGCAGTAATAGCCGTACTTGCGTTGGGCTGCCGGTTTGAAAATCTCTAACACCTGGTCGAATCCGAACAGGCGCCGGACCCGCGGACGGTCCCACAACACCGGGTCAAAGGGCGAGAGCAGGACTCCGGTATCCGGCCGCGGCCGGACCCGGCGCAGCCGTGCGGCCAACTCAAGGTCACCGGGCCGTATCCAACCCGGCTGCTTCCTGCCGTTGGTGTCAACCAGGCCGCACGGCACAATCTTGCTTTGGTCGACCAGCCGTTGCAGGGCCGCTTTGATTTGCGCGGCGCGGTTGCGCAGGCGCCAGGTTTGGGTTAAGGTGCCAGTGGCAGCCCAGCCGTGCCCCTGCAGCGCTTGCAACAATAATTGCCCCAGGGCTGCGTCCGGCGCGGTGTCCTGATTGCGCCAGTTGTCCGGGATCACTCTCTCGGCCAGATCGTAATACCGCTGGAAGTTACGCCGCGTGCGGATGGCCAGCTCACCGGCCGACCAAAGAGCGGTGGCCACCTGTTTGGTGATCTTCAGATTCCACCACCCTTTGCCACCCGCGCCGTCCATGTCCAGGGACCGAAGCGGTCCTTCTTCCCGGATGCGGCGGCGCAGGTTCGCGGCGATTTGAGGGTATTGGCCGATCAGATCACCCCACCAGGGATGCGTTTGGAATTCTTCCCGTCGAAAGGCAAAAGCCGGGTAGAGGTCCATGGGAAGCCAACTGGCTTCGTGGCCCCAGTATTCGAAGAGCGGTTCGCCGGGCTGAAGCAGATTTTCAGCCAATGCCGGGTCAAAGCCGTCGAGCCGGGACAGCAGTACAATGGCATGGCTGCGGGCGCCGGCCACGGATACGGTATCGAGTTGCAGATAGCCGAAACGCCGGATAATTTTGAGCGCCGCGTTGCGCGCGCGCCGGGTGTGCCCGGCGGCCCGTTGCGGCATGCCGGTCCATTGCGGTTTCAGTAAGCCGGCGCGGGCCAGGGCCAGACGCCGGGCAGCGCGAAGATCGATGGTTTCCATGCTGTCGGCTGGTGGTTGCTGATGCAAGATCGGGTTACCCCGACGGGGCCGCCGCCGGGAACTAAAAGCTACCACTTCCAGATGGGCACCAACTTGTGTCCATCCGGAAATAGTAGTTTTTGGTTCAGGCCAAGGCCGCAGCCCAATTGCGACCGTGGGCGTAGCCAGGCTACGTCGAGGATCGCAGAGGATCGCAATTGGGCGAGAACGCCGTCCTGGACCAAAAGATGCTATTTCCAGATGGACACCAGCTTATATCCGGTTTCACAAACAGGTCAATCCCAACTTCAGGGCAGTCGCTTCCGGCAACTACCCGGATACGGAGTTTTTCATGCTACACTGTCGTTACCGGCAACACGGCACCGACACTGCGCGCGTCTGGGGTGTGATCCTGGTCGCATTGGCTTGTGTGGGGGGATGGGGTGCGGGCGCATTAACCGCCCAACCGCTCCACATTATTGAATTGCGCCACCTGCGCGCCGATGAGGTGATTGCGGTTCTTGAACCGTTACTGGCGCCCGGCGATGCGGTAACCGGGCATGGGTACAAGCTGTTTCTCCGAACATCGCCGGACAACCTGCCCCGGCTGCAAGCGGTGGTCGCCCGCATCGATCAGGCTCCGCGCCAGCTTTTGATTACCGTGCTTCAGGGGCGTGAGGCGCACGACAGACTGCGCGCCGGTCGTCTGACCGGTGAGGTTGAGATAGCGGATGACGCCAAGGTGCGCGTGGGACGACGCACGCCCCGGCCGGACACGTCGGTCACGGCCCGCGTTCGTGACGGTCACGGCCGTCAAACCGGCGAAAACCGGCAGCAGGTCCGCGTCGATGCCGGACGGACGGCCACGATCTACATTGGCCACTCAATTCCGGTCACGGTTACGGAAACGTACGGCGGGCGGCCCGTACCGGTCAATACCTACCGGGACGTCACCACCGGTTTTGCGGTGACGCCCCATGTGGCCGGACAACGGGTGACCATCGCCATCCGGTCGCAAACCGAAACGCTTTTGAATCCCGATGCCGCCCGGATCGCCACCCAGCACGTGGACACCGTGGTGACCGGACACCTGGGGCACTGGATCGATATCGGCGCTGTCGTACAAACGCGATTCAGCAGCCGAAGCGGCATTTTGAATCGACGTCACGATAAGCACGGAGATAATCGCCGGGTACTGATCAAGGTGGATGAAGTCGAGTGAATCCAAAATCCGCAGCGGTGCCGAACCAGGACAAGTTAACCGGCGATCAGAATTTCAGATGGCGGCGGCCACCATCCCCACCCGCAGGCGTGACCGGCCCCCGGTCCGGCACGAGGCCATTTCGGATTTACGCAACGCTTGGGCCAAATCGTTCGTGATGTCAACCGGATCTTCAATCCCGATGGACAGCCGGATCAGATTCGGCGTGATCCCGCCGGCCCGCTGTTCTTCCTCGGTCAACTGGCTGTGGGTGGTGCTGGCCGGATGGCATGCCAGGCTTTTGTTGTCGCCCACATTGGCCACATGTGAAAACAGGTTCAAGTTGTCGATAAACCGCGCGCCGGCGTCACGGCCGCCTTCGATACCGAAGACCACCATGCCGCCGAAACCACCGGTAAACTGTTGTTTTGCCACCGGATGGGCCGGGTCGTTCTTGAGCCCCGGATAACGTATCCATTGAACCTGTTTCCGGGCCTGTAAAAAACGGGCCACGATCAGGGCGTTCTCGCAATGGCGCTGCATGCGCAAGGGCAGGGTTTCAAGCCCCTGCAAAAACAGCCAGGCATTGTCCGGACTGAGGCAGGCCCCCAGGTTGCGCAGCGGCACCAACCGCATCCGCAGGATAAAGGCCAACGGGTTCAAATCGCCCAGGTCGTGGGCATAGCGCAGTCCGTGATATGAGGGGTCGGGCTCGTTGTAAAGCCGGAATTTGGGATCGGTCCAGTCGAACCGGCCGCTGTCGACCGCCACGCCGCCGATGCCGGTGCCGTGACCGCACAGCCACTTGGTGAGTGAATGGACCACGATGTCGGCCCCCAGTTCCAGCGGCCGGCACAAGCAAGGCGTGGTAAAAGTCGCATCGACCACCAGGGGCACATGGTGCTTTTTAGCGATGGCCGCCACGGCGCGGATGTCGACAACATCCAGGGCCGGGTTGCCGATGGTTTCCACGAAAAGCAGGCGGGTTTTGGCATTCACGGCGCGATCGAAACCGTCGGGATCGCGCGGGTCGACGAATTGGGCCTGGATGCCCATTTCCGGCAGAATATGTTTGAACATGGTGAACGTGCCGCCGTACAAATTGTTGGCGACGACAATCTCATCGCCCCGGCCGCAGATGTTGATGATGGTGTAGAAAATGGCCGAGGTGCCCGAGGACAAAGCCAGCGCGCCGCCGCCGCCTTCCAGGGCAAAGAGGCGTTTTTCGAGCATCTCCTGGGTCGGGTTGGTCAAGCGGGTGTAAATGTTGCCCAGCTCCTTCAGGGCGAACAGGTCGGCGGCATGGCGGGTATTGTTGAATAGGTAGGCACTGGTCCGGTGGACCGGCACCGCCCGGCAGCGGGTGCTGTCGATCATGGTTCCGGCGTGCAAGGCCATGGTCGCAAATTGAGACGCATTTGCATTCGGCATATTCTCATCCCTCCTCATTTTGGGCGCTACACAGGCTTATTTGCGTGTGACGACAAATTCACCATGCGCATCGCCGTGTTCGATCCCTTTGGTCTGTTCACAGGTATAGGTGTCCATCCCCTCGGGATATTCATCGGCGTAAGCCAACTCGAAAAATGCGGCACTGACCCCCCGGATCATAAAGGCCCGCATGTCGCCCGGCGGGCCGTCGGCTTCATAGTAATCGGTGGCGCGCACCACCATTTTTTCCTTGGGATCAATCTTGGCGATTCCGGATTTGGCCCACCCCCAGGCCGTAAAAACCGCGTAAGCGCCGCGCAGTACATCCTTTTCACCCTCGGTAACCATCGGCATGACCACCTTTTTAAATTCTTCCGAAGTGATAATGCCGTAGCCGGTGTGATAGCCGCACTCGTAGGCGCAGCGCACCAGCGCGGCTTCCACTTGCTTGCGTCGTTCCGGCGGCGCGGCGTCCATCATCCGCAAGGCGAATGTGTTCCAGAAGGCCACCGGCAGTTGATTGACAAACACACCAAAAGCATCGATCAAACCGTCCTGGTCACCTTGAACCGTAAGGCCGGCCAGTGCTTTGACCACATCGTCACGCATCACTGTCATGGTACTTTCCTCCTGATCAATTGTTGGTATGAACCTTGAAACGGCTGTAGTCGTTTCCGGTTGCAATGGCTTCCATTTCATGCACCGCAAAGCTGCGCGCCGGTTTGCCCACCGCGGCGGCGAACATGGCCGCAATATAGCCGCGGGTGAAGAAGTTCACTGGTTGGCTGTTGCGGCCCCATCTTTTCAGCCATCCCTGGTCCACATGCGAGCGCGCCAACACCACCTCGCCGCCCTGCTCGTTGGCGGTCGCCTTCATTTTACCCAGGCCCATGACCGCGTAATAGCGCATGCCGACCAGCAATTTATCCTTGACGGTGGTCACATCGTTTTTCTTAAAATACTCTTCGAACACCGGGCGCATGGTGTCTTCGGCCGTTTCCTGAAGAATTTGCAGACCGTTGATTTCCTTGAAGTCCATGGCGGTTTTGGTGGTCAGACACAGGTAGTGGTGGCAGTGCAGAACGGAAAGAAAACCGTTCATGTAATGCCGGTAACTTTTTTCATCAAAGGTGAAGTTTACATTTAATGTCATTGTCAATGACCTCCTTATGAATTAAAAGAAGTCAACCAGTGCAGGCTTGATCTTTTTTAGTTTGAAGCGCAACATGCCCAACGAAGACGCGTCCGACGCCAGCACAGTCAGGATTGCATCACCAACCGGCGAGCACAGCAGCAGGGCGTCGCCGTACTCGATGAACATGTCTTTGAACTTTTCAATTTGCAGATCCTGGCCCATGGTTTCAAGCCGCATCACGGCGCCCGCAATTGAAGCGCCCAGGGCGTCGAGCTCGACGGAAATCTGTTTGCCCACTTGCTCGATGACAAACCCGTCGCGTCCGATCACCACAGCGGCTTCAACTTCCTGGATGGCCAGCAGATCGTTGAGCAAACTTGTGGGTGAAATAGCTTGTGCGTCCATACTTTACTCTCCTTGAATGATTTATTTACCTAGTGCCCATCCGGAAATAGCATCTTTTGGCCCCCGGCGGCGTTCTCGCATTTTTAAAATAATGGCGGAGCCATTCACGTTCTTGCGACATAGCC
>JANQIE010000222.1 GCA_028282295.1 Desulfobacterales bacterium
ATCCGGAAATAGCATCTTTTGGCCCAGGCCGGCGTTCTCGCCAATTTGCAATCCTCGACGTAGCCTTGCTACGCCTGCGGTTGCAAATTGGCTGCGGCCTTGGCCTGAACCAAAATCTACTATTGCCGGATGGGCACTAATGAACCGGGACGGCGGCTATATTTTGGTCTCTGAAATCGACGTGAACGATCCTGCTTTGATTGAACGCGTGCGTCATGATATCGAGAAGACCTTTGGTTTTCAAACCGTTCACAAACCCTTGCTGAAAAGTATCGACTTTGCCTTTGATCCGGGACGCGACCAGTACCACTCCACCGCCATTCTGGAACACCTGGACCTGGCTGCGCCGGCCGACGCGCTAAAGGTTGTGGCCCTGACCCAGGTCGACCTGTTCATCCCGATTCTGACCCATGTTTACGGCGAAGCCCAATTGGGGGGACTGGCCTGCATTGTCTCCACATACAGGCTGCGCGACGGTTTGGCGCGGCTGGATGCGGAAAATGCTTTTTACGACCGGATAGCCAAGGAAGTACTCCACGAATTAGGCCACACCTTCCAACTGCGCCACTGCAAAGACCCGTCCTGCACCATGCACTACTGCCGCACGGAAAAAGATGTCGACCGCAAGTCGGATCAGTTGTGCCGGTATTGCCGGATTATGGTGGATGATGAGATCAAAAGGATGGGGGGCGAAATTTGAAATTTGAAATTTGAAACTTGGAACTTGGGAAAACCGCATCTGAAACTCATCCGGCTGGTGGGCACGGCCCACCCTGCCAGCTATTGTCGCCGGGTAGGATTGTCGGGTGGGCCGCGCCCACCGTAATACTGATCCACGGGACCATATAAAATCGGCAGGATACCTTTCCCCAATTTCCAGTTTCCAATTTCAAATTTCACTCTTTCGTTCTTAAAAACGTCCGGCTTAAGCGCTCCCACCCCAGTTCCGGCAGATGACCGTAAATATCCTGCCCCAAAGTGCCACCGTCGGCGGCCAGCGGACCGGCGGTCTCTTCGATCAGTTCAAAAAGCTGGTCGACTTCCCGGCCGACGAATGCTTCGGTTTCTTCACCGATCATCAGATTTTGTAAATCTTCGCGCAAATTCTCGCAATGCAGGCGGACAAGCCAGGTGTCGCGGTAGGGATCCGGCGTCTGACCGCCTTGTGGTTCCGGTTGGGGATTGACCGCGGTGACCACTCCGCTGACGGGCGCCAGCAGGGCCGCTGATTTTTCGCCGCGGCCGATCCGAAAGGCGGGCTGATTCTGACTGACTTGCTTGCCCAACAGCGGTGTCGTCACCTTTTCCGGCGCGCCGAAAACACGCTGAGCAAAATCGTCCAGACCGATCCGCACCGTACCTTTTGCCTCTATTTTGACCCAGGTATGCCCGGCATGCAGATAATACCCCTGGGGAACGCGGATGCCTTTGATCTGCATTAAATCGACCGGGGTTACGACCGCGTAAACCGTATACTGGTCGCTGAAGTACTGATCGAATTCACAGTTGCCGCAGTGATAATCATTAAAACAGGCCCGGAACTCGATGCGCTGCTTCATGTGATGCACACAGGGACGCTTGGCAACCGGCAGATCTCTGAGCCGGTCTTTCCAGTAGACGATGCGCCCGCGCTTGCCGATAGGCGGCCGTCCTAGTTTGGCGGCCATTTTGTTTTCATCGGCGGTCCGTTTCAGCGTCTGGTCGTAGCGGCACAAAGCGCATTCATACGCCAGGCGGCAATAACGGTGACGGACAACGCCGGCCTGCATCCAGATGCAGGGAGCGGACCGGTCATCATTGTGGGATCGGGTTGTCGAATTCGCCATGGGATCACCCTTGAAGGTTGTAATTTGAAACTGGAAGCTTGAAATTGGAAATCTGGGGTGCTCTGTGGCGTTTCAAGTTTCCAATTTCAAGTTCTGACTGAAGATAGGATCAACCGGTTTTAAGAAACCGTTGGGTCAGGTTGTGCCAGCCCAAGTCCGGGAGATTGCCGTATACGTCGGCGGACAAATGACCACCGTCGGCGGCCAACGGCCCGGCGACATCCTCGATCATCTGCTCCAGGTGATCGACTTCGGCGTTCATCCAGTCAAGGCTGGCCTGGTCAACCATCAGGTCGCCCATGGTTTTCTTCACATCGGGCGTACTCACCATGAACAGCCAGCCGTCGCCAAAGGGCTCACGGTTGGCAACACCGGGGTCTTGCCTGACCGTGTTGTTCACTTCGACGATGACCCCGTTGATCGGTGAGAGCACATCGGCCAAATTGTGCTTACGTTTCAATCCCCACCCGGCGGTGCCTTTTTCAAGCTGTTTGCCCATGAGTGGCAGGTCGAGGGCATCGGCTTGCCCCAGTACCTTCAGGGCAAAATCATCCAGCCCCACCCGGATGTAGCCGCCGCTTTCAATCCGCGCCCAGGCGTGGCCACCGTGAAAGTAATATCCCATGGGCACGTCGAACCCTTTGACTTGCTGTATTTCGGACGGTACGGTGTTGCTCTTGGTGGCCCAGACATCTTCAAAATACTGGTCGAAATCACACTTGCCACACAGGTAATCGTAGGCACAGGAACGTTTGGCGATACGGCCGGTGAGGCTGTGGCGACAAACCCGATCCAATTCGGGTTTGCAGCGCATGGCGTCCTGCCAACTGGCCAGCTTGCCTTCCTCGGCCTTGCGCAGCATGCCGGCATCAAATTTACAGGTGGTGCAATCGAAGAAATTGTTGCAGTTTTTATACTTGACGACACCGGCTGCCATCCAGATGCAGGGGTGATCGGCCTTGGCTTTTTTGTCCGGCTTGACCTTCCACACCTGGCCTCCCAGTACCGCATCAATCGCGCCGGCAGCGTGGGCACCGCCTTTTTGGTAGGTTGATCCATAGCCCAATCGACTTCGTCGCGCTTCGCTGCGTTCGTTTGCCATGACTGATCTCCTTTGCATGTGTTGGTTTGTATGTGCTTGTTTTTGCCCTTTTGCTTGAGCAAGGGCCATGCCGATGCGCGCGGGCGGGTGGGTCGAGATACATATCTATCTGTTATCTCGATCTTTTTTACAGGATAAGCAGTCAACTCACGGATTTCATTGAAACCGCGAGGCGAATGGACACTGTGGTGAAAAACGACGCCGGGGCAGCGTGCATGCGCCGTATTGCTGCCTAAGGACAATATATTCTTAATGATTTCAAACCCTAAGGCGTAGTGGTGGATTTTACGACAGGGCTTGTCGTAAATTACCACAAAAAAAAGGGTGCGATCCAAATCGATCGACACCCAATTTTGGGGGCAATTTTTGAGGGCAATTAAGAATTATAAATTTGGAATTAAAAATTGAGGTCGAGAATCTTGTTTATACTCGCGCTTGACTCAGGACTTCCGGCAGTTTGTGTTCCCAGCCCAGAGTGGCCAGCATGACGCCGCTTACGCCTGCCTGCTTGAGACCACCGACGGTTTCGGCAGCGATGGTTACGCATTCCGCAGCCTTGTCCGGGGCTTTCTGGATGCGTTTGATCAACTCGGCCGGCAAGTGGATGTGCTTCATGTTGCGTTCGATGTAGCGCGCCATCCCCAGAGATTTGAGCAACAACACGGTGGGGATAACTTTGGTCCGGCTCCGGTCGACGGTTTCCAAAACCGGTTTGATACTGTCGACGTCAAAAACAGGTGGGGTTACAAAAAAGCCGATACCGGCATCGACTTGTTTCTGCATGGTTGTGGCTGCGTCCGGTTCGGCGCCAAAGTTGGCCGCAGCGCCGACGATAAACCGCGGTGCACCGGTCAGCTCAATGCCGGCCAGATCGCGCCCCTTTTGCAAGGTGGTGATGGTGTCGATCAGGTCCATCAGTTCGAGATCGTAAACCGGTTTGGCCAGATGATGATCACCGTAGCTGGGGTCCTCGCCTTTAACCGCCATCACCGCGCCGATACCGCAGCCGGCCGCGGCCAGTAAATCCGCCTGCAATGCCAGCCGGTTGCGGTCGCGGCAGTTGAACTGGACAACGGCATCCATACCTTTGGCCTGCAGCGCCATGGCACCGCCCAGCGAACTCATTCGCATCACGGCATTGCTCATTTCAGGAATCACAAAGGCATCGACAAGTCCCTTGACCCGTGTGGCATCAGCGATCATTTTTTCAAGATCGGCACCCTTGGGGGGTTCCATTTCTGCAAGCACGGCAAATTCCCCAGCATCGAATTTGCGTTTAAGCACCATGTTTTACCTCCGGTTGATGATGAACTCCTCAAAAAAACCACTAGACGGCCACCCAACTCGCTATACTCTGAATTAATTACTGAATGTCGTTTATTGGCAGTTTTTATAGTTGATGGCCCTGGGATAGTCAACCAAAATATCTTGTCCCGAAGCCTGTCAAGGCTCGTCAAAACGCTCGATCTTGGCGGCTTTCAGGAGCGTATCGGCGTATTGACGCACCTGCTCGCTCCCTTTTTGCTGTTTCAACTGAGCTGCAAGCCGCGACTTCACCTGTTCAAAGGGGACCGCACCGCCGGCGTGTTTTTCAAAAACCTTTATTAGATGATATCCGAAACGGGTGGTGACCACATCGCTTACCTGCCCTGAATTCAACGCGAAGGCTGCCTGTTCGAAGGGCGGCACCATTTGGCCGCGTGAAAACGTTCCCAGATCGCCGCCTTTGGGGCCGCTGGGCCCTTCTGAATGGGCCTTGGCCACGGCCGCGAAATCCTCGCCGCTGTTCAGCTTGGTCTGAATCATTTTGATTTTTTGCAGCGCTTTTTGCTTATCGACTTCGGACGCTTTCGGCTCAACCTTCACCAGAATATGACTGGCCTTGACCTGTTCCGGTCGAAAGAAACGATCCTGATTATCGTCGTAATATTTGCGGACCTCTGCTTCCGGCAGCGTTATGCTCTCGGGAAATTGCACGCGCAACAGTTGGTCGATGGCCATATTTTGACTGATTTGGGCGGTCAGGTCGGCCAGGGTGATATCCATCACATTGAGACGTTGGTTAAACTGCTCTTCGTTATCAAAGCGGGCTTTGATCGCGTTGATCTGCTCGTCGATTTTGGCCTGGGGGATATTGATTTTTCGTTTCCGGCTCTCCTGGAAAAGCATTTCCCGGCGGATCATTTGCTCTAGGATATCTTTTCTTAATTTCGTACGCATGGCCGCGCTCACCGGGCGCCCCTGCATGCTGAAACGTCCCAGGACCTGATCGACTTCACGCTCATACGCCACCCGTTTTATCGCCACCCCATTGACCGTGGCGATCACTGGTGATTTGGGCGGGGTCTGTTTTGCGACGGTTTGCTTCTCTTTTGGGGCCGACGATGTCTCGGCCCATGAGTTGACACCAACCATCAGCAGCACGGTAAACACCGCCGGCAGAACAACGAACCTTGGAAAGGTTTTCATGTTTAATTCTCCTTTTGAATAAATAAAAAAAGCCCTGCCTGGGCTTTCCGTCATATTAGCAATAGATGAGCCCCAACGTTGCAAAAGCCGGAGGGTAAGAAACCTGGCAAAATCGCCCCCTCCTTGAATGCACCTGGGGTTGGATCTGTCGATAGGGTTTCGTTTTCTGATAAAGTACGATATATCAGCGACTTGCCCTCTCTTTGCCATGTTTTGTATGCAACGTTGGGGTGAGGTTAGCACCTCTAAGGTTTCAAAAACAACCTTTAATTCAAATTGCAGATCATGTTGGTGGGCATGACACGGGATTGAACTTTTTTATCAGATCGCCCCTCCGAATTTCCAAATACGATTGCCCTGTCCGGCCGCATACCAAACTTGCGTTGAGACGCGTCATTTTGTATGAGGACTAAGGGCTCGCGCAGAACGCCGGGCAACTTCTTTCAAATTGCCAAGGGCATCAAGCAGAAATGGAACAAGCTTGTGAAACTAGTGAATGGCCGAAAAATGGTAAACGCGTGTCGCCTTTAATCTCGATTATTATTCCGGTGTTGAACGAACAAGCGCACATCAACGCGACGCTGAGGCATTTGCGCGCCCTGCGCAATGCGCCGCAAGCGCAAATAATTGTGGTGGATGGTTGCCCGACAGAAAGCACGATCCGCGCAATCAACGGCAATCATGCCGCAACGCTGCGCGCCCCTCGAGGGCGGGGCAGCCAGATGAACCGAGGCGCCGACTGTGCCCGCGGACAGGTATTGCTTTTCCTGCACGCGGATACGCGCCTGCCGCCGAATGCGCTGGATGCAATCGAACGCGCGTTTAATCGTGGAGACATGGACTACGGTGCTTTTGAGCTGGGAATCGCGTCACCGCGCAAATGCTATCGCTTGATTGAATGGATGGTTCACTGGCGGACGCGTTTCACGCGGGTGCCGTACGGCGACCAGGCCATTTTTATGCGGCGCCGTTTTTTCACCGACCTGGGCGGCTACCGCAAGCTGCCGCTGATGGAAGATGTCGATCTTATGCGTCGTGCACGTCAAGCGCAAGGGCAAATGCGGATCATTGCCACAAAGGCACTCACAGCCGCCAGACGGTGGGAAAAAGAGGGAGTGGTCTACTGTACGCTGCGCAATTGGATATTGATGTTACTGTATCTTGGTGGTGTGCCGGTGCGCAAGATTGAAAGATACTATCGCTTCTAAATGATATTGCACATCAGATAATCTTCAATGCTCGCCCTAATTTGATCATCCGGCAAGTTTTCAAGGCGAATGTAACAATCCGAGCACATATGGATCATATCTTCGACTTTATGCGCCTGTTCGTGGTAGACTTTGCAGTTGCATAAATCGCACCTTACCATCCGCAGGGCCCGCGTGTACTGCACACCGATACCGAATTTGTGGCCGTTTGACCCGATGGGCCGGCAATGTTTCACATGGGCATGAAAATCATTATAGGCTTGCGAACCGCTGGTTTCAGGCAGCGAAAGAATCAGTTTGATCCATAGTTCCGATTCGGGCGCGAAGGCTTGATCAGTTTCGAAATACATTCCTTCGGAACTGATATTGACCACCGAAGCGCCGTGGTAGCACCCATCCGGATTATCCGTAATGATTATTGGTGCCTTGGTATGCCAGCGACTCGATTGACGTTTTTGGATCATCTCCATCGTCCCCTCCTTGACAACCCTTAGAAAGTATCCATCCGGAAAGTGAAACTCTATCTTAAGCCGCGAACCTCATCCTGTCCATGGGGTGAACCTTCTATTTTGGTGGTGGTGTTTACTTGAAATTTGGGAGATCCTCCCGGTCGCAAGGGAGATCCTCCCAAATCGGGTGCGAGGGTATTTTTACGCGAGCTTTAAGGACGGTTTACAACTCGGTCTTAAGGGGCAGGCCGGCGGGTCGATCAGGTTGCATTGATTTCATTGGCGCCAAAGGTGCAGGTGGCATCGGTGCCGTCGCAGTTTTGGTCGATGCCGTCATTGCACTGCTCGACCGCCCCCGGATAAATGGTGCGGTCCTTGTCGTTGCAATCGCCCTGTTCGTTGCTGAAGCCGTCCCTATCGAAATCAATGTGCTTCGACACCGATTGTGAAAACTCTTTGATCAATTTTGAACGCCCGGTATCAAGGGCACTTGCAGAACTATATCCGCTTGGCAGCCACGATCGCCCGCCAGGGGTGGCATTCGCCTTTTCTACAACCAGTCCATTGGCCCCGCCGCCGCAACCAACGACATAAAACAGGACCACCAGCCAAAAGACCGCCGTCGTCAGAACGGCAAGGCAACGGATGAAAAATAAGGACGCCCATGTTCGCCATCCTTCGAACGCTTCTTTTATCAAAAACGGCTTAACAGACCAAACAGAAGACAACCGCAGCATAATCGCGCTCCTTTTCATGATGCGTGGCCCGACACGGTGATACCGCGCAACGGCGACACGCGAATAGGTTCCTTCGATTTGTCGTAAGACCCCGTTATGATTTCAGCAAGTGTATAACTTGTACCTAATGCAGAAAAAGCATCGCGGTGGGAATGGACGCGATAGCGACGATCGGCCCATTAAACGCACATGACGGGGCATCGCAAGTGATGCCCCCTAATAAAAAAACGAATGCGGTTTACTGATAAATCAAGCCGCCAAGTGCGTGTGAAATTGAATAAAATAGTCGAGCTGTGTGGTTTGCTCTAGATTTAATTCATTGAATTGCAGACGACGCTTGCCGAAAGACAAGGCGTTGTCGGCGATATGGGTATCGACTTGAATATCGGAAACGGTTTTAACCGTGGTTTTACGTAAAAAGATACCGACCTGGGACATGAACAAATCGATTTCAAAGTCATCGCCGGGCATCGCCAGACCGTCGATATAGCTATAGCACAATCCTCCCCGCCCGATATCGACTAGCTGACCGATCGTGGCTTGGTCCGATTTAAGTACGACGAAGGCACCCTGTTTTACAGGAAACCGGATGAACCGGCGCCTTTCGATCAATTTTTTCCGCGGCAACATCATCATACGTCAACTCCTTGGATGGTCGGTTGTGATCGACATAATTCAGCGAATCGTTCGGGATTAAGCGGCATTTCAACATCCAATCCTGCAAACGTTATTCCAAAATTTTAAAATATTAATTTTATTGAAAATATTGCAAAATATAGAAAAAAACGGCTGCATTACAATTACAAAATCGTTAAAACAAGTTACAAATAATGCACACCAGAAAGGGTGCAACACTCAAACAAATTAAGGCAGGCAAAACACAGATGTGTTGATCGGTATATTTAGAGGAAAGACGGCCTGTCTGTCAAGATGTTTAAACCGGCCATTGAGTGAATCAGCAGCACCGCGGTATTTCAACTGCCGATACGGTGTGGGGCCGCCGTTCAATGCCCGGCGCGCGGCGAAAATTATTCGCAACCATCGAAGACCGGCGCCACGGCGTCATAATTACACACTGCGCAACGACGCTTGTTCACACTGTACGCAATCGACCAGAAGGGCGCTTAGTTTCTGGTCCAGGATCGAATAGGAGAAAAAGCGTTTGGCGATTTCGAAATTGTGCTTAACCATTTGATCGCACTGTTGCTTGTCCGTAAGAATCGAACGTGTCTGGCGAACCGCATCTTCGGTAACATACCCGTCCAATTCCACCGCCTTGAATCCCTTTGGTTTTATATCGAGTGCGTAAATGGCGTAAGTGTTGACCACAATCGGTTTTTTAAAATAAATCGCTTCTAAAAACGCGTTGCCGAAGCCCTCCACTGTCGAGGGATACGTGATCAGGTCGGCATGGGGATAGATATCATCAAGGGTGTATATTTTGCGGCCGTCTTTGGTACGCCCCCGCTGATCGCCAATAATATCGGATACAAAGATGGTGTCGACACGCATCAACTTGGAATACTCCCTTACCCTGATTTCATAATCATACCCCTCGTCACCCGAAGCGTGTGATATGACCAACTTGGCTTTCATCCCCAGGCGATGCACCAACTCAATCGCATGCTCGATGCCTTTGCGCTTCACGACCCGCGTCGGTTGCAGAACAAAAATCTCATCATCCTCGATTTTCAAGGCTTGCCGAACGTCCGCGGTGTAGTCATCCGGTTGATCCGGTGCATTTTCGAAATCCATGACGTTCGGAATAATCGTTGCCGAGATACCGGTGCGTAAACTCAATTGATTGTCGGCCGAGGAGTTGATCACCACATGCTGAATGGACGGCAGATGGGGCGGGAAAGCCATATTGAGGTACTCCCAAACCGCATTGGTTTTAAAGCGCTGTCGTTCCCAGAAGAAATCATGGTGATGGGCAATTGTGGGCATACCGGTTTCGGAAATTACTTCGGTCAGGGCAATACCCAACGGGAGATTCAACGGAATGGTCAAAACGTTTTCCGTCACCAACAATTGAATATCGAATTTTTCGATAAACTTGTATAAGTGGTCTTTCAACAGTTGCTTGTAATGGTGCAACCTGTCGGTAACGGCTCGACTGCGCGTATTGGCGCCAAAGCAATGTTCATAAATCGATTTGACTTCAGGATGCCGGAAATGGGCTTCAGCCACCTGATAGGCGCAATCTTGGGGCAAGTCCATTTCACCGGCAAAATAATAACATTTATACCCTCGTTTTTTGAATACATCCGCCCATTTGGTGGTCTCCAAGGATACACCGTCCGTCCCCTTGAAACGGGTGGACACAAATCCGATATGCCGGTTTTTTTTACAGATCGTTCCGCATGTCATTTGCTTTTATCCTCATGTTATTAAACCGGCGACTAAATATATAAGCCTTCGTCAGGCCGGACTTGATCCGGCATCCAGAATTGACGCTTGATTCCGGCGCTCGCCGGAATCACAATTTTAAAGGTATTTTATT
>JANQIE010000120.1 GCA_028282295.1 Desulfobacterales bacterium
CCGCAGCGAATTTGAAACCGCAGGCGTAGCAAGGCTACGTCGAGGATTTCAAATTCGTGAGAACGCCGGCATGGGCCAAAAGATGCTATTTCCGGATGGGCACTAACTAAATGCGCAAATTGCTCGTTGCGGCGGCCCGCCGCAACGTAAGGGCGTTTTTCAAACGTCGGCTACAGGCAAAAGCCCTGAGTCACAGCCTTAAGTTAATGACACTGATAACTGACAACTCAATACCATTGAGGATTGAACCATTGATGAACGAAGTCATTGCCGTCATTGTCGCTAAAATCAACTACTGGATCTACATCCTGCTGATGATGATGGGCCTGTTTGCCATGATTGCCAAGAAGAACCTGGTGAAAAAAATCATCGGGATGAACATCATGCAGACGGCGGTGATCCTGTTCTTCATCTCGATCAGTGCCAAGCAGGACGCCACTTTGCCGATTATCGGCCACCAGGCGCAGCTCGATCCGCGCGGCATCCAGGCGGCAAACTTCATCAACCCGTTGCCGCATGTGCTGATGCTGACCGCCATCGTGGTCGCCGTGGCGACGCTGGGTGTCGCCCTGGCGATCCTCATCAATATCTACCAGGAACACCGGACCCTGGACGAAGATGAAATCATCGAACAACTGGGAGACATCGAATGATCGCCGTCCACGACCTGAAACAGATTGTCATCCTGTCACACCTCACCGATGTGATGCTGGAAAAATTACTTCACATCATCGACGTGCTGCGATTTGACCGCCGCGAAATCGTGTTCAGCGAAAACGATCCCGCCGACCGCTTTTTTATGCTTCGACACGGCCAAGTCCTGTTGAACCAGCGCATCACCGACAAGGTCACCGCCTGCGTGGGCACCATCAAACCCGGTTTTTCCTTTGGCTGGTCGTCAATGCTGGCAGATGAAATCTACACGGCCGAGGCGATCTGCGCCGAACCATCGGAAATCTATGCATTCAAACGTGACAAAATACAAAATCTTTTCGCGCACGACCCGGAAATGGGTTTTCGCATGTATCAACGCCTGCTGGTCATCCTTAAAAAAAGATACGACTATCGCACCGCCCAGTTCAAACAGTCGGTGGTCAGCCACCCCGACATGCAGTTTGCCTGTCAGTTAGACGACAGCGGCAATGATACGCCGGGCTGATTTGAGCCGTGATCTTTTTTACAGTGCGGGCAGCTTTTAATTCAAGTTATTGCGGCGATCGAGATGTTTTCGGCGACACGGCGCAGCGCCCCCGTCACCCCGGCGAACGCCGGGGCCCAGGATCAAAACGACAGGATACCTTTTATCAATGACTGAACACGCCCCCATCCTCATCGTCATTCTCCCCCTGCTGGCATCCTTTTGCGCCTTTTTCGCCGGTTGGCGGCTCAAGCGCGGCAGCCATGTCATCGCCCTGGGCGGTCTGACCGCCGGCTTTCTGACGAGCATCGGGCTACTGCGCCAGGTGCTGTCCTTCGGCGCCATACACTACCGGCTCGGCGGCTGGGAGCCGCCCTGGGGCATTGCCCTTCATGTCGACCACCTGGCCGCTTACATGGTTGTGCTCATTGCGTCACTGGCCCTGGTTACCGCCGTTTTTGCCAAACGCACGGTGGAAGAAGAACTGCCGGACCGCATCGCCCTGTTCTGGTGCCTGTATCTTTTGTTCATCACCGGTCTGCTCGGCATCGTCGTGACAGCCGATCTTTTCAATCTCTTTGTCCTGCTGGAAGTCGCCTCGCTGACCGGATACACCCTCGTGGCCATCGGCAGGGGGCGCGCCAAATTCGCCGGTTTCAAATACCTGCTGGTCGGCACCATCGGCGCCACCTTTTACCTCATCGGTGTCGGCTACCTGTATATCATGACCGGCTCACTGAACATGGAAGATCTTCGCATTTTGTTGCCGCCCCTCTATGAATCACGAGTGGTGCGCACCGCCTTTTTGTTCATCCTGTTCGGCTTCGGCATCAAAACCGCCCTCTTCCCTCTGCACGCCTGGCTGCCGGACGCATACACCCATGCGCCGTCGGCCGTCGGCGCCGTCATGGCGCCGTTGATGACCAAAGTCATGGCCTACGTGATGATCCGGGTGCTGTTCGACGTGTTCACCCTCGACTTTGCCGTTGCCGTCCTGCGGGCCACCGATGCCCTGGTCTGGACCGGCGCGGCCGCCATCCTCTTCGGTGCAGTCATGGCGCTGTCCCAGAACGATTTCAGACGCATGCTGTCCTATGTCATCGTTGCGGAGATCGGCTACATCGTCGGCGGCATTGGCGTGGCCAACGCCACCGCCCTTAAAGGCGCGGTTTTGCACATCGCCAACGACGCACTGATGATGGCCTGCCTGTTCCAGGTGGCCGGTCTGGTTACCTATCAAACCAAGGGCCAACGGATCGACGACTTCAACGGCATCTTTCGCACCATGCCCGTCACCGCCGCCGTTTTTACCGTTGGTGCGCTGGCAATCATCGGTGTTCCGCCAACCTGCGGCTTTTTCAGCAAATGGTACCTGCTGCTGGGGGCCATCGACGCCGGTCAATGGGTGTTTGTCGTCGCCCTGCTGGTCTGCACCCTGATCAACGTGGCCCTGTTTTTCAGGATTTTCGACCGGGGTCTTTACGCCCATGCGCAAACCGGTGCACCGGCGCCCGGGATGGCGCCGTCGAAGCCACCCCCCGGCAACGCCCCGCTGAGCATGCTGCTGCCCGCGTCACTGCTGGCGCTCGCCGTCATCCTGATGGGCGTTTTCAACCAGGTCGTCGTCAACACCGTGCTGCGGTTCGCCGTCCCGTTGGAGAATTGAGGCTGCCGATGACACACCTGTTTACCATGACCCACCGGCCACTGTGGGCCGTGCTGTGTCCCCTGGTCGTGGCCCTGCTCATCCTGACCGCCCGCAACCGCCCCAATTTAAGGGAAAGCTGGACGCTGCTGGGTAGCGTGATACTCGGCCACCTCGTTGTGTCCATGACCCCCTGGCTGCTGACGCACGGCCCGCTTTACTTTGCCTGGTTCACGCTGTTGCCTGCCATCGACTTTGCGTTCCGGGTGGATGCCCTGGGCCTGATCTTCGCCACAACGTCGGCATGCCTGTGGATCCTGGTCTCGCTTTACGCCATCGGCTACATGCGCACCCTGAAGGAACACGCCCAGACCCGGTTTTACTTCTCCTTTGCCCTGGCCTTGACCGGCGCCATCGGCACGGCCCTGGCCGCCAACCTGGTCACGCTGTTTATCTTCTATGAAATCCTGACCATCTCCACCTATCCGCTGGTGGCCCATGAAGAGTCCCCCGCAGCCGTCGCCGCCGGGCACAAATACCTGGCGTATCTGCTCACCAGCGGTGTTTTTCTGCTCATCGGTATTTTAATGACCTATTTTCTGGTGGGCGCAACCGAATTCAACCCGCGCGGCATTTTAACACCGGCGCTGCACACCACCTCCCGGCTCACCTTGCAGATGGTCTTCTTTTGCTTCCTGCTCGGCTTTGCCAAGGCCGCCTGGATGCCGGTCCACGCCTGGCTGCCCACGGCCATGGTGGCCCCCACGCCGGTCAGCGCCCTGCTGCACGCCGTTGCCGTGGTCAAAGCCGGCGTCTTCGGCATCACCCGCATTGTTTGTCATATTTACGGCATCGACCTGATGCAGGCCCTCGGCCTCGGCACCGCACTGGCCGTCATCGCCGCCGTCACCCTGATCGCCGCCAATTGCTACGCCATCGGCCAACAAAACATCAAACGCCTGCTGGCCTACTCCACCATCAACCAACTCGCCTTCATCATTTTGGGCGTCGCCCTGTTGAGCCCCATGGCCCTCAAAGGCGCCTTGTTGCACATCCCCTTTCACGGCTTCATGAAAATCACCCTGTTTTTATGCGCCGGGGCCATTGCCGCCATTGCCGGAGTAAAAAAAATAAACGATCTGGCCGGCATCGGCAGGGTCATGCCGCTGACCCTGGGCGCCTTTGCCGTCGGCGCCTTTGGCATGTGCGGCGCCCCGCCGCTGGCCGGCTTTATCAGCAAATGGCATGTGGCCCTCGGGGCGGTGGAATCCGAGCGCCTGTTGCTGCTGCTCGTCATCTGCGCCGGGTCCCTGCTGGATGTCGTCTACTTCTTTCCGGTCATCCGAACCGCATTTTTCGCCAAAATACCGGCAACCGAGATTCTGCAAGGCGACTGGGAAGAGAGCGTCAGCCTGTACAGCGCCCCAAAACACCGCCTGGAAACACAATCGATCTTATCCCTTTTCATGCTCATCCCCCTGGCAATCACCGCCTTGTTGTCGATCTGGCTGTGCCTGCGGCCCAACACCCTGTGGTTGTACGATCTGGCCCACAGGGCCGTAACCCGGATATTTGGAGCGCTTTAACATGCCCGATCTGCGAAAATATCCCCGCAAACTGTTTTGGCGGCTGTATTTCATCTGCCTTGCGGCGAGCCTGCTACTCGATTTCTTCTGGCTTTACACCCATATGTTTCACTA
Organism: Desulfobacterales bacterium; assembly: GCA_028282295.1. Taxonomy (GTDB): domain Bacteria; phylum Desulfobacterota; class Desulfobacteria; order Desulfobacterales; family JANQIE01; genus JANQIE01. The sequence continues at coordinate 4,484 of JANQIE010000120.1, forward strand.
TCACTTCGACTTTCAATACCTGCCACAGTTCTTCGCCCTGTTCGGCCTGTTCGGCTGCATGCTGCTCATTCTGATCGCCAAGGGGATGGGGGTATTTATCGTGAAGGACGAAGACTACTACCAACCCAAAGAACAAGGAGACCCCCTTGATTAGCTGGCTTCATCCAGGACTGGTGATCGGACTCGGCGGGCTGCTCATTCCGTTTATTCCGGTCAGACGCGTCAAGCGGGCCTATTTCCTGCTGCTGCCCCTGGCCGGCCTGGCGATCCTGATTGCCACCTCTCTGGCGCTGTTCGGCCCCCTGCCCTCCTGGCCCCGGGCCCTGCATACCTGGCAACCGCGCTTTTTGCACTACACGCTGGACCTTGCCAGGATCAACAAACTGAGCCTGCTCTTCGGCTACGTTTATGTAATTGCCGCGTTCTGCATGAATATCTACGCATTGAAAGTCAAAAACGACTGGGAGCACGTGGCGGCGATGATCTATGTGGGCAGCGCCCTGGGCGCTGTTTTCGCGGGCGATTTCTTCACGCTTTTCTTCTGTCTTGAAATCATGTCCTGGGCCCCGTTCTTTCTGCTTTTATTCCGGGGTACCCGCAAAGCCATGGGCGCGGCCGTGCGGTATATCGTGTGGCACCATTTCAGCGGCGTCTGCATCCTGGCCGGCATCCTGATCCACGCCCACCAGAGCGGTTCCATCGAATTTACCCGCATGCCGTGGGGATGGGGCGGCGCACACCTGGGCTCGAACCTCATGTTGCTGGGCTTTATCATCAACGCCGCCACCACGCCGTTTCACGCCTGGTTGTCCGACACCTATTCGGAAGCCACCCCCAGCGGCTCGGTTTACATGACCGCCTTTACCACCAAAACCGCCATCTTCTGCCTGATCATCACATTTTCCGGCGTCCGGCTGTTGATGTGGCTTGGCGCCATCCAGGCCGTGTTCGCCCTGTTTCTGGCCGTGCTTGAAAACGACGGCCGCCGGTTATGCTCCTATCACATCATCTCACAAATCGGCTACATGGTGGCCGGGGTCGGCATGGGCACCCACATGGGCATCAACGGCGCGGCCTCACACGCCCTGTGCCACATCATTTACAACGCCCTGCTGTACATGGGCGCCGGCTGCGCCCTGGTGGTGGTCGGCACCACCAAATTCAACGAGTTGGGCGGTCTTTACAAATACATGCCGATCTCCTTCTGGCTTTACATGGTCGGCGGGTTTTCCATCTCCGGTTTCCCTCTGTTCAACGGCTTTATCAGCAAGGCCATGACCATCGAAGCCGCGGAACTGATCCAGCGACCGGTAATCTATCTGCTGCTGGAAGGGGCCACCGTGGGCACCTTCCTGCACACCGGCCTGAAACTCCCGTGGAACATCTGGCTCCAGGGACGTGACGAACCACCGGCCCGCATCCGGCCCCGGTTGAAAGACTCCGCCGTCAACACACCGGTTCACATGCTTATCGGCATGGGCATCCTGGCTTTCTTGTGCATCTTCATGGGCGTCTACCCGAAGATACTCTACGACATGCTGCCCTATCCGGTAGAGTACGTGCCGTTTACCGTGACCCGCGTGTTTTCCATCACCCAGATGTTTATCTTCGCCTTTCTCGGCTTCTGGTTGCTGCGCAAGCTGGTCCGGGGGTATCCGGGCTACGTGCTCGACACCGACTGGTTCGTGCGCCTGCCGGGAAGACTTTTCATCCAGTTCTGCCAAGGCCCCCTGGTAACCTGGAGCGCGGCCCTCGACAACCGCATCGTGCAGCTTACACGCAATGTTGTCACAGCCGTCCGCAACCCCCGAATCGAAACCCGGCTGACCCCGGCCGCCATCGGCGCGGGGGTGCTGGTGTCCCTGGTGATTTTTACGGCTTATCTTCTTATCAAAATGTTGGTTTACTGACTTAGTCCAATCCGGTGGGCATGGCCCACCCGGCAATGACAGTAGATACTATGTGGGCTAGTACCAAGACGAAGTGAATGCCCAAAGGCTCGCGCCCACCCTGGAGAGCAATCATAAATTGCCGCGTTTTCGTAGATGG
>JANQIE010000223.1 GCA_028282295.1 Desulfobacterales bacterium
ATCCGGAAATAGCATCTTTTGGCCCAGGCCGGCGTTCTCGCCAATTTGCAATCCTCGACGTAGCCTTGCTACGCCTGCGGTTGCAAATTGGCTGCGGCCCTGGCCTGAACTAAAATCTACTATTTCCGGATGGACACCAACTAATAAAAAATGCCCCGGTTGATCTTATCCGTTTAAAATAAAAAACATTTACTTGACCTTACAGGCGTATCCGCGCAAAAACATAAACAGTGCCGATCCAATACCGCGCCTTGCGCAAATAGATTCCTATTGCGGGATGGGCACCCGTTAACGCATCCATTAACCAAAACCGGGGAAAAGACATGACTAAAAAAAACATTGCGCTGCTTGCCGGTGGACGGTCTTCGGAACGGGAAGTCTCCTTGACCGGCGGTGAACAAGTATTCCAGGCTCTCGACAAAGACAAGTACAACGTGTTGCGCTACGATCCCAAAACCGATTTGGGTCGCCTGGTGGCGGATGCCCCTCAAATCGACGTCGCCTTGATTATCATGCACGGCCCCTACGGCGAAGACGGCACGGTCCAGGGCTTGCTCGATTTGCTCGACATTCCTTACCAAGGGGCCGGTGTTCTAGGTAGCGCAGTGGCCATGAATAAATTCATTTCCAAACAACTATACGAAAAAGCCGGTTTACCCGTGCCGGCCTATTGCACCCTGACCCACCGGGATCAATCCCCCACCAGCGAAATCGTTGACCGGTTGGGCCTGCCGCTGGTGGTCAAACCGGTGGCCTGTGGATCGAGCATCGGCATGTCGATTGTCCATGAACCGGAAAAACTGCCGGCCGCCATTGCGAAAGCCTTTGAACAGGATGACACCGTCCTGATTGAAGAATATATCGACGGCGTCGAACTGACCGGCGGTGTTCTCGGCAACGACAAACCCGAAGCACTGCCGATCATTGAAATCATTCCCAACGACGACCACGAGTTTTTCGACTATGAGGCCAAGTACATCGCCGGACTGACCAATGAAATCTGCCCGGCCCGTATCGACGGCGAACTGACGGCCAAAGCCCAGGATTATGCCCGGCGGGCCCATACCGCCCTGGCTTTGCGCGGCTATAGCCGGACCGACATGATCTTGAAGAACCGTGAAATGTACGTGTTGGAAACCAACACCATTCCGGGGATGACTCCCACGAGCCTGATGCCGCAGGCCGCCAAGGCCGCCGGGTATGATTTTGGTCAATTGCTCGACCGGTTGATCGACCTGGGCCTGAAAGTGCATCATGACGGCAAACGCCCGGCATGATCGTCCGCGGTCATCGGCAGCTACAGGAGCACTTCGATAACCTGGGCCCCGGTGATGTCGTTATCGGACAGGTCGGGGGCAAATACCTGCGCGAGGCCATGCTCATCGACCTGATGCAGCGCGGCGTTACCTGTTTACCGGCCCCGCCGGCCCAGATTCTCAATCGTTCCAAAGTTGCCCAGGCCCGCGTTTTGCGGGCCTGGATGCCCCCGGCAACGCGGATTATCGCGCGCCGGACCGATCTGCTGAACGCTGTGAGTGAATATCAGCGCCAAAAGATCGATGCCGCTGTGACCAAGCATGACCATCGTCATTGCGGTGCCGGTGTCCTGCGCTGGGAGTCCCTTGAATTGCTTTACAACCAGGTGAGCTTGCTCGATACCGCCTATCCCTTTGTCCTGCAACCGTTTATGCAGGACTTTCAGGATGTGCGGGTGCTGATTGTCGGCAACTACCACGAAGCCTATAAACGGTGCAATCCCCACAGTTTCCGCCATAACCTGGCTCAGGGGGGGCAAAGCAAGCCGTTTGCCCTGGATGACAAAACCCTGGCCCTTTGCCGCGCGGTGATGCAACGCGGCCGGTTCCCCTATGCTCACCTTGATTTGATGCATTTTGAAAACGGGTCTTGCTATTTGAGTGAAATCGCTTTAAATGGCGGAATCAAAGGCAGTCGTATTCAGCGTAAAGCGCTGGATCAAAAAAAGAAGGCCCTGCTGGAAGCGTTGGCGGGCGGCCGTGAAACCTCAAAATAAAACAAAGAAGTAGGAGTAGGCAAATGACACAACCTGTTGTTGGAATTGTTATGGGTTCGGATTCGGATCTGCCGGTGATGGAAGCCACCGTCGCCGTGTTTAAAAAATTTGAGATCGCATATGAAATTACCGTGGCCTCGGCGCATCGCAGCCCGCAACGCGCCATGGATTATGCCGTGTCAGCCAGGCAGCGCGGTTTGAAAACCATTATCGCCGCCGCCGGTCACGCTGCGCATTTGGCCGGTGTCATCGCCGCTCACACCACCTTGCCGGTGATCGGCGTGCCCATCGATTCTTCCGCCCTGCAAGGCCTGGATGCCCTGCTGTCCACCGTCCAGATGCCGCCGGGCATCCCCGTGGCCACCATGGCCATCGGCAAACCGGGCGCCAGAAACGCCGGTGTGTTCGCGGCTCAAATCATCGCCCAAACAGATGACACCATCGCCCGGATGTTGGCTGACTACAAAGACGAAATGGCCCACGAAGTCAAACGCAAAGCCGAGGCCCTGAAGGGGTAAAACGCCCCGTGACCGAACGAATCGCTATCGATCCCCGCAAACCATCGAAGGACGCCGTCGTCCGAGCCGTCGCGACAATCCGGCGCGGCGGTGTGGTGGTAGTGCCTACGCGCACCTTGTACGGTTTGGCCGTCGATTGCACCAATCCGGCAGCCGTTCAAAAAATATTTACCGTCAAAGGCCGCGCCGCAGATAATCCCCTGTTGATCCTGGTCCCCGCCGGCGCCGATCTATCACGCTGGGTGTGCGACGTGCCGGAAGATGCCCGTCGCCTGATGGAACGCTTCTGGCCCGGCAACCTGACGTTGGTTTGTCCGGCCCAGCCACACCTGCCGACCGCCCTGACAGCCGGCAGCAATACCATCGGAATACGGCAACCGGGACACGTTGTGGCCCGTACGTTGGTCGAAATCCTAGACGGCGCCGTTACCGGCACCAGCGCCAACCGATCCGGGCAACCGGGATGCGCCCGCATCGATGAATTCGATCAAGCCGTGGCCCGGCAGGTCGACCTGATCCTGGACGCCGGACCATTGGCCGGCGGTCGCGGGTCGACCGTTGTCGACACCGTCGGCAAGCCTCCGCGAGTCCTGCGCGAAGGAACCGTTGCCGTGACGCAATTGCGTGCGATTGTACCGGAAATTTCAACAGGTTAATCGATTTAAGCTGTTGACAAGGCGTAACTGATTGGCTAAGAAGTTCAAATTCATGCCGGGGTGGTGAAACTGGTAGACGCACTGGATTCAAAATCCAGCGGGCTTTGGCCCATGCGGGTTCGATTCCCGCCCCCGGCACCATTTCCAAGCCAGATGATTTCCTTGTTTAGATCGTTAAAGCAACCTTAGCCTAAAAGCTGCGAAAGTCCTCATCTCTTATGGCGACGACCTGTGTCGGGCCAACTTCTTCATGTGCAATAGCTTTTCGGATCGTCGCGTTGGGTGCGCGAAACGGCTTGTGGGATTGTTTCGAATCGGCCATTTCCAACTCTTTTTCATTCGTCTTGGCGCCGACGACCAAAGCAGTCAACCCATTGATCAACGCGGTCATTTGCTCCGCCTGTGAATTCATCTCTGCGGAACAACTCGACGATTCCTCGGCATTGGCCGAAACCTGCTGGACGACCTTATCTATTTCCGACACAGCCTTGTTCACCTGATCGATCCCACCAGCCTGCTCTTTGGACGCTGCGGCAATCTCAGCGACCAACGCCCCAACTTTTTGACTGTTGGCTGCTACATCGGTAAACGCATTTGATGTCTTTTGCACCAAGCCGGAGCCTTCTTTCACTTTTTTGACAGTATCTTCGAGTAATACGGAGGTGTCCTTTGCCGCATCCGCAGCCCGTAGAGCCAAACTGCGCACTTCATCAGCTACCACGGCAAAACCGGCGCCTGCTTCACCGGCTCGCGCCGCCTCGACAGCGGCGTTCAGCGCCAGCAGATTAGTCTGGAAAGCGATTTCGTCAATTGTTTTGATAATTTTAGAGGTGTCTTCACTGGCCTTGGTGATCTGCACCATTGAGCCGGTCAATGCGGCCATTGAGGTGCTGGCTGACTGCACCGATTGATTTGCCTCTTTCATCAACCCATCAGCCCGGTTTGCGTTATCGGCGTTTTGTTTGGTCATGGAAGCCATCTCTTCAAGTGCCGAGGAGCTTTCTTCCAAAGCGGATGCCTGCTCAGATGCCCCCGCCGCAAGGTGTTGACTGGCTGAAGATACCTGATTGGAGCCGGCAACGACCTGCTCGGCATTCTCGGTAAGTCCGGTAATGCTGCGATTGATCGGTTTGACAATCGACCGACTGACCCAATAATTAACCAGCATGGCGACTAAAATGGTCACGATTGAGCCGTATATAATAGTATTTTTCACTGTGGCGGCGGTTTCCGTCGCAGCAGTCTGGCGTTTAATCATTAACGCGTTTTCGCGGTCCGTAAATGTGTTAATCTGTCCGCGAAATTTATCAAAAAACTGTTTACCTTGAGCCTTACCCACCAACTTTGCCATATCGTTCATAGATTTGGCGTGGCCGATTTCCCGGCGCAGAGTGATCATCGGCTCGGCAATATTTATTTTCCATTGTTCGATAACCTGCTCGATTTCGCCAAGCAGTTGTACCTGCGCCGGATTGTCGCTCACTGTTTTTGCTAAACTTGCAACCAACTGATAAAACCGTGCTTCACCAGCTTTGTATGGATCAAGAAATTCCGTCCTGCCTGCCAGCAGGTAGCCGCGCATACCGGTTTCCATATCCACAGCCGCGGCGAAAATGTTCCCCGCCTGTGCGATTACGGCATTTGTGTGCTCCACCCAAGCGGCCGTTTGCCTCAACTCTTCAATATTGGTTGATCTTTCGGCTGCTTTTTTGCGACCAGTCATCAGTACTTGTTCTCTTTCAACAAAAGTCTTGATTTGGTCACGGAATTTGTCAAAGTAAGTTTTGCCTTTGGCCTCGCTGACCAGATCGCGAATATCGTCCATGGTTTTCGATTTGGCAATTTGCCGACGTAGCGCAATCATCGGTTCAGCGACTTCGCGCTGCCATTGATTCATGGTTTGCTCAAGTTCGCCGAGCAATTTTACCTGGTCCGGATTATCGTCGACGGTTTTTTGCAGATCGGTGACAATTTTTGCAAAACGCATCCGCCCTGCATTGTAAGGGGCGAGGAATTCTTCTTTGCCTGCCAAAAGGTAACCTCGCATGCCGGTTTCCATATCCACAGCCGCGCCTGCAATTTGCCCGGCTTCACCGATCACTTTATGGGTATGATCGACCCATTCAGTAGTATAGCGCAGGGAATTTATCGCAAAATAAGTAATCACCCCAAGAACCGCGAACAAAATCAGTGGGCCACATCCGCCCAAAATCACTTTAGCTTTCAACCCAATTCGTTTTATAAAAAACATGGAAATTCTCCTTTTTTATTAACAATGTGCATGCGCTTAGGGCTCGCGCAAAAAAATAATTTCACATTTCAGGCGCCCGGATTCAGGTCAGATTAGCCCGATCTGACCTGAATCCGGGCGCCTGAAGTGGGAAA
>JANQIE010000122.1 GCA_028282295.1 Desulfobacterales bacterium
CCATCTACGAAAACGCGGCAATTTATGATTGCTCTCCAGGGTGGGCGCGAGCCTTTGGGCATTCACTTCGTCTTGGTACTAGCCCACATAGTATCTACCGGTCCTACCAACGGCAATCGCGACAGGGTGGCCGTGGCTCACCAACTGGATGATTTCCAGATGCGGTTACTCTGGGGAGGAGGGAGAGGGCGGATAGTGGCAGCATTGACCTTGCGGTCCAAAAAGAGATCTTCGCGCACCAGCCGCCTGCCGGTGCGAGTCATTTCATCCCCCGCTGATCCTTGATCTTTTCATAGGCTTGCTGAATTTCACGAAATTTGGCTTCGGCCAACTTGGTGAATTCTTCCGGCAGCCCCTTGGAAATGATGGTATCCGGATGGTACTCGCGGACCAGCTTGCGATACTGTTTTTTTATCTGGTCATCCGAATCACTGCTGCGGCAATCCAGAACCGCATAGTATTTTTCCACATCCTTGATGTAGCGCGCCTTGATCATCTCGTACTTGGCCGTGGAAAAATGAAATATCCGGGCGGCCTCGACAATCAGGCGTTCCTCGGCGGAACTCATCGAACCGTCGGCAACGGCCACACGCAACATGATATCGATCATCAATTCCAGCAACTGGGGATGCGTGTAAAACTGTTGGTAAAATTGAGTGGCAAACCGTTCAAACGGTTCCGGGGAATTCAAGGCGGCCTGAAAAATCCGGGTGGCGTGCTGGCGGCTGGCGCCGTCCAGATGCAGTTCATACACCATGAAGCGGTCAATGGAGTCGACTTCGGCCCGGGACACCTTGCCGTCCACTTTCACCAATTTAGCCAGCATCGAAAAAACCCCGACGAAAAACGTCAACTGAGCCTGTTCGGTATGGTTTACCCGCAGTCTGAAATCGTCGTCTTCCAGTTGCTGACCGGCGTCAAAGGCATGGCCGAAAGCCGCGCCCAGGATAGCGCCCAATGGGCCGCCCAGTGCAAATCCGATCGTCCCCCCAATAATTTTTCCGATAACGCCCATATGAATTCGACTCCCACGAATTAAAAAAGATTTGAAGCGGTGACCTGATTGCCGCCGCAAATCAGGCGCCGGCATGTTGCACGGCAGCACCCATTGCGCAAACGGCGTTCAGTGTGGTTTCAGAAAATGCGTATTCGATTTGGGACTGTTTTATAGCGAAACCATGCGCGCTTGACAATCATTGAATGTGACACGAGGCGTAAAACAAGTGGGGCGTTGAAAGGCAAGGCGATTGCAGGGCATTTGCCAGTGTCCATCCGGAAATAGACACCATTTCCTGATGGGCACTTGCTAACAGGTCAAATGAAAACACGCACCAACTCTTTTTGTTTTTATGAGCCGGTTAAATATATTGACGGCTTCCTTGGTTGGCGCGGCCTCAAACGCGATGTTCATTTCCGTCAAGGTATCGTGCAAATGCGTATCAGGCACCATCATGCCGCTGGCGCCTGTACCGACAACGATTGTCTGCGGTCCTCGCTGTATCAAAGCGGCGATGTCGGCATAGATCAACCGGTGACCGTTCTGACGCCGCCAGGCCGGATCAATCCGCCGGTCAGGGTAAATAATAAGATCTTTGCGGTATGTTTTGCCGTTAATGATCATTTGCCCAAAACTAAAAGCGTCAATCATTTGGTTGCCTCATCCTCATTTTATGGTAGCGGCCGACCCGGATCGGCGTTTTTACACCGGCGCCCGGATCGACCGTTTCATTTAATTCACGTTGCGGTGCTCATTAATTTTTTAGGCTTATAAATATGCATGTCAAGTGACCGGTTGTCATTAGAGTAAAATTAGTATAATTGAAATTTCGCGGTCAAACGCAAATTCCCATACAACGCACCGGGTACTTGGCGGTAACAAGGAGAAATTATGGATAAAGATCAAGTCGAGTTGATGCGCAGGCGACTTACCGATGACTTTCGGGAAAGAATCGAAAGAAAACTGATTCAACGCCATACCTTATTCGGTTTATTCATCCTGAGCATGATCGGCGTTTCGATTTACTTTCTGGTGGACAACATGCTGGATGCGGCCCGCATCGATCTGGAATCGGCCATCAAAGTCCAGCGCATGACCTCGGATCAACTCTCGGCCACCAGCGTCAATGCCGAGGCGCTCAATCGCAATGTGACGCGCCTGCAATCCGATTTCTCCGGCCGGCTGTCCGACCTGGAAGCCAGAATGAATACGCTGGACGCCAATCTGGATACCAACCGCAAGGAAGCCAAGGAGGTCGTTGACCGAACCCTGCTGTTGACCGCCGACCTGATTGCGGAACTCAACGCACTGAGCGATGTGGTCAAGGACCTGACGGACAGTGACGCGGGTTCCGCTGATGCGGAAGCCAAAATAGCTGTCGTCAAAGAAAAAATCGAGGAGATCCAACGCGCGTTGGGGCGTTCGGATCAAACGGTGACGGAAACGCTAAAAACCACCGAAGAATGGTAGTTGCGTTGCTCACCCCCCCGCCAAGGCTTGGTTGACAAGGGTTTCGATAAACGGGCGATCATCGTCGATAAATCCGAAGCCCTCGCGATTTGCCGGGTCCGGCCCATCAACGGCATTGTTTTTCAGCAACTGGATGAAGTCATCCACTGCCATTTGCTCCTTGCCCGCATTCAACAGCGCGCTCTGAACGGCCAGATAAATCCCACCCACCTCGGGTGCGGCGTTGGACGTTCGAAACGCGGGTGTGGTGACCAACAGGCTCTCACCCTGCGATGAAAACGGAAGTACTTCCCGCGACGGTTTCTCCCTGGCAGCCCCTACTGTCAACCAACCGGGGGTCCCATCCTCAATGGTGGCGCCAAATTGGGCGTTGCCTAAGACTTCAGTTGCATATATGTTTTCATTCCCTGCGCTATTTAAAACAATCAGACCGTTTTCAGCCGCGTTTTTTGATGATTCGCCGAGAAGTTCCCTGGCATCTTTAACTGCCTGCGATTTGTCTACCGCGCCTTGCAGACGCTCCGCTACCGCCGCCAAAGCCTCATTGAAACTGTCATTTGCGGCGCCATATTGGGCCATCTCTTTCGGCTTTTTTCCTAAAATTTTTGCCACTTGTCGGGTGAGTGCCGATTTGCGATCGTTGAAAATATTCGCAAAACCTGTTTCTTGATTAACCCGCAATACTCCGGCAACCGAGGAACCAAAAGAAATGTTGATTGCGCCCCCTTGGCCCCCGTTAGCGCTATCCCGTGCGACAATTCCATCAATCCCCTTGGCGAGATACGTCATATGGTCCCCATAAAACGCCACAGCGCTTTCAATAAATCCATCGAGGTCGGAATCTAAATCTATATTAAAATCAAACTCAGGCGGCTCCACGCGTTCATAGGCCGCTACCGGTGCGATGTGCTTCATATTGCTTTCAACCTCGTTTGCATGAGCGCTCGTTGTGCTATCGGGTTCCAATATATATCCGGTCAATCCTTGCCCCCATCGAAAGCCGCCCGGTGGTGTATAGCGCAACGTCACACCGGCGTCGTCATCCAGGTCGATTCTTAAATTCGCAATGCCCTCCTTGGCATCCACCAGGGTTTCGGTTACATTAAACTTTGTTTCAGGGTTGCCATCAAAAAAAGTTAATTGACCGTCTTGATCGACAGCCAGAAAACCTTCACCAAAGATTTGTTGCACCGATCTGGACATTGCATATATAGATTTGTCCCCATCCGCGTTTTCCGGATGTGCCGCCGTCACATCATCCACCAGCAAATTATCGGTATGCCAAACCTCAAGCACGCCTTTTTCTTCGCTGCCACGCGCGTAGTTTAAACCATACACGCCTTCGTCGTTCGGCGTTATGACCACGGCCTCGCCCTCTACGGGCGCTACGGCTGCTACGGCGCTCGATGGGGGGGCCGGGGTGGCGCCGGTTCCGGCGCCCGTCTTCGATGACGGCGAAGGCACCGGTGCCAGCGGGGGTTCATTCTCCGGTGCCAGCGGGGGCCCGGTTTCCGGTGCCAGCGGGGGCTCATTCTCCGGTGCCAGGGGCGGGGCATTCTCCGGTGGCAGCGAAGACAGTTGTTCAGGTGACCCGGTGGCCGTCCCCGCACTTGCGGTCGAAGTTGAACCTGACGTCGCAGTGGAACCACCCGGCGCCGGGGTCGATGCGGCCATTTGCAAATCCGTGGTGGCAGGGGCTTTTTTCGGCGGCAGTACAGGCCCATCCTCCGGCGGTAACAAGGTCCCTTGTCCCGGCGGCCCGGCTGTTTCCAATTTCGGATTGCGGCCTTGCGTCGATGAACCGGCCGAAGCCGCAGGGGTACGATAACGATAATCTTTCGTCACGCCTTTTTGATCCTCAACCGACGCTTTACCCAACGCGCCTTGGGCGGACGTGTTTTCGGTGCCGGCCTTTTTTTGCGTTTGCTGGTTTGTCGTCGACGTTGCAGAGGTTGAAGGTCCTTGAGCTTTTTTTCTTTGTTTTGTCGACGACGTTGCGGATGATGATGACGTTGTGGACGATGAGGGTTGCGGGTTTTTCTTTTTTTGTTTTTTGGACGACGTTGCGGATGGCGGGGGGTCTTGACGTTTTTTAGAGCTAACTGTTCCCATGTTTCTATTTCCTTAAAAAATCACACGCAGGGCGAAAAAACAAAATCACCATTTCTCAGGACAAAACCTATCATCAGACAATGCCCATTCCGAACGGGCACTTGCTAGGCCCGCGGTTTCAAATTCGTTGCGGTCTTGGTTTAAATAAAATTTAACTATTTCAAATGGGCGTTAAAAAGCACTGTATCCCAATCAGTACCTTCTGCCTATCGGGGAATATCTGAATTTGCGGGTCGAAATCCCTGAATCTGCGGGTCGAAATTCCTGAATCTGCGGGTTGAAATTCCTGAAGGATGGACTACAAACCGTTCAGGGGCAAGCCTCCCCGCCAATGGCGGATGCCAAGCCAGTTTCCATCTGCAAATAGCATCTTTGGGTCCAGGAGGGTGTTCGCACCCCATTGCGCTCCTTGACGTAGCCTGGCTACGCCTGCCGTCGCAATTGGGCTGCGGCCTTGGCCTGAATTAAAAATCACTATTTCCGGATGAACGATAGTTAAATTTTATTGAAGGGAAAAAAATGGGAATTCAACGTGTGTTGGAGCGCCCGGCTCAATCGGTTGACAGAGACACTGAGGACTCACGCAAAAAACCACCGCAGAATGGTGGTTTTCGCTTCCGAGACTTATGTTTTTAAAAAAACGCAACACCGGGATTAATTAGTGTTCGGGCAGTCATGCCGCCGGTGACCGCCGTTCAATTTCTTCTTCAAATGGAATTGTGGTGCTGCCGCGTCGATCAGGGATTTTGCGGCGCTGGGGTTGCGTGCGCCGCTCGGGTATATGTTTAGAAAATGTAAATTCACGCCGATCAATGCCTGACCTTCGACCGCCGTTATCTTTTGGTTTAACCATTGCAAGCTCCTCTCAGCCTCACGAACAGCGGCGTTACAGGGGGCTCTTAAATATATTTGGATTGCATGTCAAGCCGGCCGAAAACCATCCGGCCGGGCACGGTTAGTATTTGTGCATTTAAACTTGCAGGTCTGCAAAAGATATTCCATTCAATTCAAGTCGTTACAACGCCTCCTGCATTTCGATATGATCCCAATGACTTAGTGGCCGTTTCGGAAACAGCAAAGTGTCGCCGTGGACGCCATCTTACCAAAATTATTGGGTATTTTACTTCAGAATGTGAATCCGGTTTCATACGGTTATTTTTTCGCGAGCCCTAAACGCAACCTGCGGCGTTTGCGTTCAGGGGTAGCAGCAGGCGAAACACGGCGCCGGGCCCGTTGATCGGCACCAGTTCGAGATCGCCTTGCAGACAGCGCGCCATGATGCGCGCCCCGGCCAATCCCAGGCCGTGACCGCGACGTTTCAGTTTCAACTCGTCCTTGCCTTGCATGTAGCGTTCAAAAATCAGGTCGCGGTTTTCCGGGGCGACACCAGGGCCGTCGTCGCGGACAAAAATCTCCAGGCAGGTGCTGTCCGCCAGCAATTCAATTTCGATTTTACGTCGCCGATGGTACAAGGCGTTTTTAACCAGATTGCCGACGATGTGTGTAAATTTAATTTCGTCTGAAAGTACGGTGGTGTGTCGCAGCGTGTCGGCACAGGTCAGATATAGATCATGGTGTTCAAGGGCGGCGGCTATGTCGCCTTTTTCTTCAATGTTGCAGCCGTAGGTCTCCAATGCCTCGACCGCGGTATCGAGCAACACGGTTGCCGGTTCAAAGCGGCTTAGAAGTACGGCGCCGCATTCCGAACGCCCGACTTCCAGCAGGTTTTGCACCATGTCCCGGGCACGCCGGGAGCCGCGCAGGGCCCGCTGCAGTACTTTCTCCTGACGCCCGGTCAAAGGACCATATTTGGCCGTTCGTTCCAACAAGGAACGTATGGCGGTTTCGATCACCGCAAGAGGGTCTTTAAGCTCATGGACTAGAAATTCAATGTCGACAGTTTGCAGCAGACGGTCTGCGATGTCTTTGGTTGCTGACGGCGGTTGGCTTGGCTCGGTCATGTTAACCCCTGCGTGCTAGTTTTTCGTTTTTTTAAATGACACGGTTACGGTTGTCCCGCTGTTTCGCCCGCAGTACCGGCCGTCACGGCAGACCGATTCGATGGGGGCAGTGCCCTGTTGACCGGTCTGCCGGCCGGCTAAATAATCGCAGGGCGTGGAATCGATGTGTAATTCAAACTGAAACCGTTCCGCGAAAATTTTCATGCGCAACAAGTCCAGGCCCTTGCCGCCGGCCATGAAATCAAAGGGCTGCCTGGAGGCGTAATGCAGCGGTTCGTAACCGATAAAATAGTTGTCGTCGAAAAGACGCCGGTTTTCAGCGGTCATGCCGCAGCCGGTGTCTGTCACCCGCAGCACCGGACCGGTTGGCCCGGTGTAAACGCCGACGTCCACCACCCCGTTGTCGGGGGTATATTCCACGGCGTTTTTAATGAGTCCCTCGACAACTTTGTGCAAAATCGACACCGGCATGCGAATCGCCGCCACAGGTTCCAGTTTGCGGTTGAGGCGCAACCGGCGATGGGCGAACTTTGGTTGCAGAGCATCAAGCCAGGTTGCAACCGCCTGATTCAGACGGATGGCAACGGTCTTTTCCGCACGGGGGCCGAACAGTTCTTCGATGCGCCGGCGAATCGCGGCCACCAGTTCGGCTTCACCGGCGTGCCGGACTGCCAGTACTTCCAGCTCATCGCTACAGGCCGTCAACAAGGTGGCAAGCATTCGGTGGGGACGATGGTCTTCTTTTACGAGCAGGTCTTCGATCTCATATTCCATTTCCAGCAACCGGTTCAGATTGCGCCGGGCGCGCGCCATGATGTCGGCAAGCTTCGCGGCGGCATCCGGTTGCAGGCGTTTTGCGACCAGGTCGAGCGAAGCCGTCAGTACTGCCAGAGGGGTTTTGATTTCGTGTGAGAAGTGATGAATCACCCGGTCCTTGGCCTGGTTCAGGCTTTTTACTTCGCGGTAGGATTGCTTCAACTGCTCGTTGACGGCGGCGTTCTCGATGGGCAGGGCCGCCATGCTGCCGATGGAACTCAACAGGGCCACATCGGCATCGGTAAAGGCGCCCTGTTTTTTGTTGACGGTACACAACACACCGATCGTCCGTTCCTTGGTCTGGATCGGCACATCGAGCATGTTGCGGGTTTGATGACCGGCTTGTTGATCAACGGTTTTATAGAAAAACGGGCTGTCGGCGGTGTCCGGCACAATCAACGGCCGGCCGGTTTTCAGGACGTGTCCGGCAACCCCTTTGTCGGCGGGAAACCGGATTTCTTTAAACCGCGCACCGGTCTTACGGTTTTCGTAGTCGCCGGCGTAAAAGTAAAACTCCTGCCGGGTTTCGTCCACCAGGATCACCATGGCGCTTTCCACATCGATCAGCGTACGCACTTCACCGGCAATATAGGCCAGCAGCGCGTCCAGGCGGCGGTGGCGCGGCAGCGCCCGGGCAATGCGAAACAGGGTGTCACGGCTGCGTTCGTTCTGCTTTTGCGCGGTGACGTCCTTGAGGGTGATGACCTGGCCGGCCAGCCGGTTCCTTTCGTCGTAAACAATCGCGCCGTTGAGTACGATATCGAGCAAACGCCCGTCCTTGGTCAGACGTTTGGTCTGGTGGCCGTGAATCGTTTTGTCTCTGAAAAATCGCCGCACGGCGTCGCGGACCTGTGGTTTCAGATCTTCGGGGACAAAGGGGATGCGCCGCCCGTCCAGTTCTTCAAGGGTCCAGCCGAAAACATCGACAAAGGCGGGATTGACGTAGGTCACGGTGCTGTCGGGATTCAGCACGAACGCCGGGTCGGGTAGAAAATCGAGCAACGCCCGGTAGCGCCGTTCGGCCAGTCGAATTTTGTGGTACAGATCGAGCGGCGTCTGTTTTTTGGAATCGGCAAACGGTCGGCCTTGCCGGCCGGGTTTAGGGTCGCGCCGGGAGCTGCCGCCGGTTTTTGAGTTGTTCTGATCTGACATGGCCGGTGCATTGGTTGCAGGTGGTTTGTTCAACGATCTGGAGTCCATCCGGAAATAGCATCTTTTGGCTCAGGCCGGCGTTCTCACGAATTTGAAGTCCTCGACGTAGCTTTGCTACGCCTGCGGTTTCAAATTCGCTACGGCCTTGACCTGAATCAAAATCTACTATTTCCAGATGGACACGAGCCTTTAAGAATACCTGAAAACGGGCAATTCGTAAACCTTTGCACCGGTTGGCGGCAGGGTAACCGCATTTGGAAATCATCCCGTAATAGGGAATGTTTATCGCTGTCAAAATCGTTTAAGTTTTACGGTAACCCAAAAGGTTAATCTCGTTTTGATTCGGGACCCCGGCTTTCGCCGGGGTGACGCGAATAATGTACCACTTTACCCGACACCCCCTGATTGCGTGCACGGCTGGTCCGGGAGTCCGGAATAAAAACTAGTGTCCATCCGGAAATAGTAGCTTTTGGTTCCCGGCAAGGCCCGAGCATTTTTAAAACCGCAGGCATAGCGGGCTATGTCGAGGATTTTGAAAATGCGAGAACGCCGCCGGGGACCAAAAGATGCTATTTCCGGATGGGCACAAGCTAAAAAACATCTGTCACCCCGGCGAAAGCCGGGGTCCCGAATCAAAACGAGATTAACCTTTTGGGCCCTCCCAATTTTCAAATGCGGTTATCCTGCGGTTGGCGGGGACCGTTGGTGGGCACGGCCCACCCTACCGTAGATTTGCACGCCATTTTCCAGATGCGCTTGTTCTAGCCTCCCAGATAAGAGGCCTTGACGCGCGGATTGTCCAGCAGTTCACCGGCCGGACCTTCAAGGGTCACCGATCCGGTTTCCAGCACATAGGCGTAATCGGCAATGGTGAGGGCGGCCCGGGCGTTCTGCTCCACCAGCAAGATGGTGGTCCCGTCGGCGTTGAGCCGGCGGAGAACACTGAAAATATCCCGCACGATGAGCGGCGCCAGCCCCATGGAAGGTTCATCCAGCAGCAGCAGTTCCGGCCGTCCCATCAGGGCCCGCGCAATGGCCAGCATCTGCTGTTCACCGCCGGACAGGGTGCCGGCGATCTGTTGGGCGCGCCGTTGCAGGATGGGAAACATCCGGTAAAGGGTTTGGATTTTGGTTTTGATTTCGCTGCGATGACGACGCTTGTGATAGAGATAGGCGCCCAGGTGCAGGTTGTCCAGCACGCTCAGATGGGCAAAGATCTGACGGCCCTCGGGCACCTGGGTGACGCCGTGGGCCACGATCCGTTCGGGGGCCAGGCCGCACAGGTCAATGTCCCGCAGCCGGATTGTCCCTGCGCGGGGACGCACCAACCCTGAAATCGTTTTGAGCAGTGTCGATTTGCCCGCACCGTTGGCGCCGATGATCGCAACGATTTGTCCTTTGGCAACGCGGATGTCCACCGCTTTCAGGGCGGCGATATTGTCGTAGTAAGTGCTCAGACCATTGATCTCAAGCAACATCGGCATCGCCTCCAAGATAGGCTTCGACAACTTTGGGATGATGCTGAATCTGCCTCGGCGTGCCTTCGGCAATCTTCTGCCCGTAGTTCAGGACCAGGATTTCGTCGGAAATGTTCATGACCACCTTCATGTCGTGCTCCACCAGCAACACCGTAATCCCCCGGTCTTTGACGGCGCAGATTAATTCGGACAATTGCCCGGATTCGGTTTCATTCAAGCCGCCGGCCGGTTCATCCAGGCACACCATCTTGGGGTCGGTGGCCAGGGCCCGGCCGATTTCGAGCACCTTTTGCTCGCCCAGTCCAAGGCTGTGCGCCGGTTCGAACGCCTTGTCCGCCAGCCGGATGAATTCGAGAATCGCCATGGCGTGCTCGCGGGCGTGCTGTTCCGCCCGGCGCACATGCGGCAGCTTGAGCCCGCAGCTTAGCAGGGAGCCCGGCAGGTGGTGATGCCGGCCCACCATCACGTTTTCCAAAACGGTCATGTTGCCGAACAGCTCCACGGTTTGAAATGTACGCGACATGCCCAGGCGGGCGATCCGGTGTGTTTTGAGGTGCTGGATTTGCCGGCCTTCAAAATGGACGCTGCCCTCGGTGGGCCGGTGGTACCCGGTGATGACATTGAACAGGGTTGTCTTGCCGGCACCGTTGGGGCCGATGACGGCCTTGATGATGCCGCGGGGCACATTGAAGCCGACGTCCATCAGTGCGGTCAGACCGCCAAAAGTCATCATGATCTGCTTGACGTGCAGTATTGGATCGACCGGTGCTTGCATCAGCCCCTGCTCTTGTGTTTTAACCATCTGCCGGCCATGGTCGGCAGACCGGCAATGCCATTGGGTAGAAAAACGGTCACAACTAGTAATATGGCGCCGTAGACGATGCTCTCGTAGTCTTCAAAAACATGAAGCCATTCCAGGCTTAAAAAGCTGATCAAAAACGTACCGATCACCGCGCCCCGGATATCGTGCATGCCGCCCAGGGCGATCATGATCAACAGTTTGATGGCGAAATTGATGTCAAAGGAAGATGGATTGACGAAATTCATGTAGTGGGCATACAGGCTGCCGGCCAGCGAGGCCAAAACGGCCGAGTAGACAAAGACGATTACTTTGAGCCGCGCCACGTCCACGCCCATGGCCCCGCAGGCGGCCTCGCTGGTGTGCAGGGCCCGCAAAGCCCGGCCGGCCGGGGATTGAATTATGTTGACCGTGAAGCAAAAGACCGCCAGCATGATACTCCAGACAAGGTAGTAATAGCGGTTGACGGAATCGAATTCGAAACCGAACAGACTCAAACCGGGAATACCGCCCATCCCGTCGGGGCCACCGGTCCAGGCGGTTTCTTCGTTAAAAATGATGTAGACAATGATCCCGAACGCCAAGGTGGCCATAGCCAGGTAGTGTCCCTTCAGTTTTAACGACGGCGCGCCGACGGCAAACGCCACCAGCGCCGTGACGGTCATGGCGGCCCCCATGCCCAACCAGGCGTTGATGCCGTAGCGGGTGGTTAAAATTGAGGAGACATAGGCACCAAGGCCATAAAAGGCCGCATGTCCCAACGATATTTGACCGGCGTAACCCATCAGCAGGCTCAAGCCGATGGTGATGAGGCAATAGATGCCCACGAAGATCATCACGTCGGGGTAGTTTTCGATGACCGCGATCCTGCCGGCGATCAACGGGAACACGCCGATGAGCAGGGCAAAGACAGTGATGGGGGTTTGACGGATGCGCAGCATGGGTCAGAACCTTTTTATCCGGCTCACCTGTGCATTGCCCAAAAGCCCGCTAGGTCTGAAAAACAACAGGGCCAACAGGATCAAAAGGGCAAAGGCGTCCTTGTAACCGGACGAGATCAGACCGGCCCCCAGCGATTCGATCAGACCGAGAATCAGTCCGCCGGCCACAGCACCGGGAAAACTGCCCAATCCGCCCAGGATTGCGGCGGCAAAGCCCTTGACCGCCAGCATGGCGCCGCGGTCGAACTCCATCAGGGATATCGGTGTGATGATGATGCCGGCCGTGGCGCCGATGGCGGCGGAGAGAATAAACGACAGCAGGATCATGCGGTTGACGTTGATGCCGACCAGACTGGCGGCGTGCGGATTGTCGGCGCAGGCGCTCATGGCCTTGCCGGCAATGGTCTTGTCGAAGAAAAGGGTGAGAATGACGACGATCAGCACTAGAAACCCAAAGACCCACAGATACTGAGGCTGAATCACGGCCCCGAAGAAGCTGATCGGATCGCGTCCGGAAAAGGCCGGCAGGTCATGAGGGTTTTTGCCCCAGATGAGCATGGCGGCCCCTTTGATCAGAATTGAGGCGGCGATGGTGGCGATGATCAGGGTCAGGACCGAAGGGTTGCGGATGGGCCGGATGGCCAGACGATCCAGCAAAACACCGATCAGCGTGACAAGGCCGACGGCCAGCGGAAAGGCGATCAACAGGTTCAACCCGGCCACGGTGTGCAGGGTGACCATGACCAACCCGCCCAGCATAACAAATTCGCCCTGGGCAAAATTGATGATCTCGGTCACATTGTAGATAATGTTAAACCCGATGGCGACCATGCTGTAAATACTGCCGATGGTCAATCCGGTAATCAGATACTGCAGCAGTTGGCTGGTAAATGTCGTCGTTTCCATCAACGCGTTTTCAATCGGCCAGGGCCCAATCCCCGTTTGCAACCACGACCATCTGAAACGCATCTTTGGTCAGGCCGTTGTGGTCGTTTTCAGACATGTTGAAAACGCCATGCTGTCCCACAAATCCGGTGATTTGCTCAAGGTTGTCACGAATCTTTTCTTTGTTGCATCCGGCGGTTTGTATGGCTTGCACCAGCATGTGAATGGCGTCCCAGGCGTGCCCGCCAAAGGAACTCAGCGGTTCGTTGTACTTGGCTTTGTAATCCTTGAGGTACTGCATGGTGACCTGTTTCTGAGGGTGGCCGGCCGGCAGTTTTTCCGCGACATTCATGGCGCCCAGCGGACAGAAAACCCCTTCAGCGGCACCGGCGGCCAGTTCGATATTCTTGCGGCTGCCAAACCCGTGGCTTTGATAAAATGGAACGCCACGCATGCCAAGGTCCCGCCAGTTGCGCAGCACGGTGACTTGTACCGGCCCGATGGACCAGTTGACGATGGCCTGGGCCGCCGTCCCTTTGATTTTGGTCAGTTGGGCGGTCATATCGGTGTCTTTGGGGCCGTACTTTTCGTCGGCCACGATGGTCAGGCCGTATTGGGACGCCAGCCGCAGCAACTCTTGCCGGCCACCGGCGCCAAATCCGGAGGTGACGCTCAGCAGGGCGATTTTCGAAATGCCGCGCTTTTGCATGTGTGCGTAGATGGCCTCCACCGCCAGACCGTCGGACTGGGGGGTTTTGAAGATCCATTTGTAGGGTTTGCCGGTTTTTTCGTTGTGAACGATTTTGTAGTTGGCCGCGCAGGAGAGTTGGGGGATCTTGTATTTTTCAATCAGCGGAACCACCGCCAGGGAGGACCCGCTGCGGGTGGGGCCGATTATGGCGCAGACTTTGTCGCGAGTGATCAGCTTGCGCACCGCCAGGTTGGTTTTGGTAGCGTCGCCTTCGGTGTCGTACACGATCAGCTCGATTTTTTCGCCGTTGATACCGCCGGCGGCGTTGATCTGTTCAACGAGCATCTCGGCGGTTTTTTTCTCCGGATCGCCCAGAAAACTGGCCGGCCCCGTAACTGAGAAGACCGCCCTGATCTTGATCGCTGCTGCCGGACCGGCAAGTATCAGAGCACCGATTAAAACGACTGTTGCACACAAACTGAATTTGTCAACCCGCATACCCTCCTCCTTGGTATCTGGTTATGGTTAGAACAACCGAATTATAAAAGGGATTTCACGCTGCAATGTCAAGCAAAATGTCGTTGCCGGGCCTGGAGGAGGACTCACTCTTTTTTAACCGTACGAACAAACTCTTCAAAAAACCGGTTGCGTTCTTTCCAATCCGGACCAAAGCGGCGGTTAAACAGATCGCCCAACCGCCTGAAAAGTTTTTGCCAGACCGGCTTGCCGCCGCCCAGGACCACATCGGCCAGAAATTCATCCAGCTCGAACATCTTCTCTTTCGGTAGAAAAGAGACCGCCCCTAATTTGATTGATTTTTCCAGAGCTTCCGGGGTCAACGCGTAGGCCGTGAGCATCACCGTTGGAAAGCCGCGTTTAACCGACATTTTGAGCAACTCGAAACCGTTCACCCCCATGATATCGAGAATCACGATATCAAAGGTGTAGTTCAACAAATACTGATGAGCGGTTTCAAAATCCCGTGCTTTGTGGATCAGGCACATATCCAGAATATCGGCCACGGTTTCGAGAATGTCGACTTCATCATCGACAACCAGAACCATCTTGTCCTTTAGTAGTGTCGCGCAATCTTGCATTTTAACTGATCCTGCGGTTAGAGGGCTCCTGCCGCCAAAGTTGTTCAGCATCCATTTTGTTATTATACGGGCCGCCACCATTTGTCAAAGGGCCCCGGATATGTAATTTGTCATTGACGGCACGCTAAATCAGGCCAATACTAAAACTGCGCGGTAAAATCGAATCGACACGATCAATCAGTGACGATAAAGGCAGGGACGACAAAGGCAATACGTTTATGATGCAACTGAAGAAAATCTGGCCGGTACTGGTCGCCGTTTTGTATCTTGCGATGCCGCGGGATCTGGTACCCGATTTTATGATCGGCTGGGGCTGGCTCGACGATGTGATCGTGGTCTATCTGCTCTGGCGGCTGCTGAAAAACCGTATGCAAACCGGTACCGCCCGATCGCGCAATGAGGACCGGCAGCAGTCGTCCGCAAATAACCAAACCGGATACCGGCGGCCACCCACAAGCCAACTCGATCCTCATGCCGTTCTCGGCGTGACGCACAACGCTTCACCGGAAACCATCAAAATCGCCTACAAAAATCTGGCCGCCAAATACCACCCGGACAAAGTCCAGCATCTCGGCGAGGAGTTTCAAGCCTTGGCCGAAAAACGCTTCAAGGAGATCCAGCAAGCTTATCAGACGCTCCGTGGCTCTTACGGTAAGCACTGATCATTTTTTTAAATTGCGATTAATCCTACAATATGGTAGTTATTTAAGATAGTTAGACTGATAACAATGGCACGTCGCACGATTTTGAACTGAGCCATACGGTTGATTAGATGACGACCTGATTGCATGGATAAACATAATCTTTCTGTCTCCATTATCATACCGGTCTACAAAAGAACTTTCTTTCACAATATAAAAACCTGATGCATCACTATGTTCACCAGACATCCAATGCCGAAGCATCGACCTTCTGGGCGGGCTGCGGGGCGATTTACAAGACCGTATTTGACCAGGTGGCGGGGTTTAATTCAAAATATCGTAACCCATCCATTGAAGACATCGAATTGGGATATCGTCTCAAGCGGCACGGAGCTAAAACGCGCCTGCTAAAATCGCTGCAAGTCAAACATCTAAAGCGATGGACCGCGTGGCGCCTGATAAAAACCGACTTTTTCCAGCGGGCGCTTCCCTGGTCGGAAATAATCATCCGGCAAGGCACGTTTATTGATGACTTGAACATCAGCCGGGTCAATCGATTCAGTGTGGCCCTTTTATTTTTACTTCTTTTCTGCACAGTCGCTGCGCCCTTTCTCTCACAATTAATCATCTTATCCGGTTTATCAGCAATGTCACTTATTTGTCTTAATTTCGTTTTCTATCGTTTTCTGCGGCAAAAGAATGGGTTGTTTTTTGCTTTTCGTGCCATCCCCTGGCATTGGTTTTATTTTTTTTATAGCGGGCTGGCGTTCGTGCTGGCCGGAATCAAACGAGTAAAAAACGGCCCTCAACATGAAGCAGAGAAATCAAAGCAATGAAGCCAGATTTGGAATCCATTGTTATATTGGGTGCAAGACCAACGGGGCTGTCCTCGGCTCCGGTCTGGTGCGCGAGTTAAATACAAAAAGATCAGGTGTTGATAAACATTGATGAAGGCGTCCTTTTTCAGGATAGTGATATGCTCGGGCGCCTGGTCGAAAAAAGGGGCAACGACCTGGGGTAGTTTTTGTTCGCCCTTTTCCACCCGGCCCACGGTGAAGGTCGCCGAAATACGATACAGCACCTGGTATGAGGGGATCCGGATAAAATGGCCATGGCAGGCCAAGCGTACAAAAAAATCCCAATCCCCGCCTTCTTCGAGGTGCGGATCAAACAGGTCGGCTGCTTCGATCAATTTACGGCGAAATAGTAAATTTGACCCGCTGGCGACAAAACAATCGACGATCAGCGGATATTTAAAAAACGGAACAAAATTGCTTAGAAACGGGATATGATAATGATCGCCACGGTCGACCCAATTGAAAAGCAGAAGCACTTTTTTAACGATACGGCGTCAGAACGTTGCAGGATCTGCTTTGGCTGCCTTAATTACTTCCTGTGTCCAGAAATCGGAGGCTTCACGCGCCGTAAGTTTCTTCCCGGTCCGGCGACTGGCTTCGATAGTAAAATGAATACCGCGCTCAAACGGCGAGGTTGAGGTAAATGGAACCGGGCCGCGATACTCTAAATTGTTGCCCACATAAAGATGGGATCCGGATTGAGACGTTGTGAGCGCGATTTCACCGGCGGCCAGGTAATTGCGCAGCATAAAAGGTGAGGCGGCGATAAAAACACCCAACACGTAGCAGAAGAACACCCCGGCAATGTTAGCCGTTTTTTCGCGGTCCCGCACCATATACCACAACAACAGTATTGCCAGCGCCGGTGAGCAAGACGACGCTGTTGGGGCGTACATTATGGACCAGTCCTATGACAATCCCCACATCAGGCTGGTAAACAAGTAAAACGACAGCGCAAATAGAAAAACGCTCAAGGCGGTTTTTATAGGCCGGTAAGGGGGCAAATTCATATACCGTCGATGATTTGAAAGTACCAGCGGCTATTTTTTCGGCCCAACCATGATAGAGCCGCTCATCCCACAACAGGTAATTGAAATAGATACTTTCTTTCAGGCTCATGAATGCGGCCAGTCTCATCGCCAGCGCCAACAAGAGCATCCTGTGAGGATCAACAAGAAATAACGATCATATAAAGTGCTCAGGCGCTTTAAAGACACAAGGATCCCTTGTTCAGCCGACTTTTTTTTCGTGAGCCCTTATAACCCGGCAATAAAATACCTTTAAAATCGTGATTCCGGCGAGCGCCGGAATCAAGCGTCAATTCTGAATGCCGGATCAAGTCCGGTATGACGAAGGCTTACGTATTT
>JANQIE010000224.1 GCA_028282295.1 Desulfobacterales bacterium
AGATTTTGGTTCCCGGCAAGGCCCGAGCATTTTTAAAACCGCAGGCATAGCGTGCTATTTCGAGGATTTTAAAAATGCGAGAACGCCGCCGGGGGCCAAAAGATGCTATTTCCGGATGGACACTCGCTAAGGCCGACTTTGTCCATTATCTCCAGCCCCATGTCCAGGGTGCCGAACACTTGATCAACGGCAAGGGTGGTAATGGCATCCTTCCAGTTGGCGCCGTTGACCAGATCCATGACAAACGTGGCCGCCGAGGCGGCGATATCGACGCCGGCCGGCAGCGCATTGGCGATCCCTCTTGCCGCGGCTCGAAACACGCCGCGCATCTTGGGAACCTCGGCGTCCGGCACACCGACTTTTCTCAAACCATTATCCAGATCCGCGTCCGGCATATCCGGATCCAGATGCCTGAATTTGGGATTGTCGACACCGGCCTTGGCACTATTGACGCGATCCGTTTCAAAATCGGCGACAAAATTTTGCCGTTCAACCGGGTTCATTGTCCCGACGGCCTTTTTAACGGCAGCCGCGGCCGCGGCCTGCGCGGCGGTTTGGCCTGCTTCCTGGCCAAACGTTTTGAAGAACTTGGCCGGATCGGAGAACATGGCCTTGATGGTGTCGTCAACAAGACCGCCGATACTGCCGGCCAGGGATTTTCCGCTTTTATCGAGCTTCAGCTTGCCGGAGCCGAGTTGATTGGCCAACTCCGCGCCGGCAAACGTCATGGCCGTGGAGACAATGGCGTCGGTCACGGCTTTACCAAAACGTCTTCGCATGCTGCCGCCGAAACGACCGGCCTTGTGCCCGGCGTCATCCACGGCGGCTTCAATTTTCTTCCAGTTGGATCCAAAAAATTTGTCGATTCTCGTGAAAGCGTCGAATCTGCGATGTCGGTGGCATCTTTATTATCAAAAATATTCAGGGGCTCTACAAAAGAATTAACCGGCAACGCTGGTGTGGACGACTCAAAATCATCGGCCAACAGCGATTCTACGGCACTTGAATTCGATGCGATGGGTGTGACGGCCCCGCTGCCGGTGGCGCTCGCTGTCGAGCCGGTGGACGCATCTGATGCGAAGGGTGTGGCGGCCCCGCTGCCGGTGGTACCCGGTCCCGTGCCGGTGCTCACGGTTCCAGCGCCGGTGGGTGGCTTTGATTTTGAGGAGGTGGCAACCCCGTTGTCGGTACTCTTGGCTCCCTTCTTGGGCGATGTTGACTTTTGAAGGTCGCTTGTTTGCTTTCCTGAATGTTTTGCGGAATATGAACCGGGTGCCCCTTTTATATCGGTCTTGCCCGCTTTAGGTAACGGTTTGGGGCTACCGGAAGAAGGTTTTTTATCTTTTTCTTCTCTGGTGGCTTTTCCCCTGGTATTTTTCCCTTCTCCAACGGCGTCTCCCCCAGTGTTCTTCTCTTTTTTATCTTTGGTGATTTTTTCAGGTTTAGAGACTTCTTTGCGCGCACTACCATTGGCAGAAACGTTCTTTGACTTTGCCATAACGACCCCCTTTCAAAACAGAATTCAGATCAGCAGCAAAATATGCGCAACACACCGGGTTCACTTTACCCAGGCATGCGCAACAACAAAATCAGTTGTAGAATACAAAGAATGTGTAGGGGCGGAATAAAACCGGTATGGTTTGCCCTGCCGGTTCCGGATCGCCTGTCGCGACGCTTTCCTGATCCGTTTTTCATAAGCAAACCGGTTTTACATGAGTTTATGCCCGGCAGAAGGACGCTCGTCAAAGCACTTCAACACCGAGCAAATATCCGATTTTAAAACAAATTTTTGATTAATGAGAAAATCACCTGCTTAAGTTATGATATTGCCTTTCAAATAGGACGGCGCATAAATGATTTTGCGCTTGTATCGTTCAAATATGTTTAATGATTGATAGGACTTAAAAAAACTAATATCAAACTCATCGGGTAGCTGTAAATCAGGGTTTCCCTGAAAATGAGGGGTAAAAACCTGAAAATCGCATAAATACTGGAAACCAAAGTTACCGAGATTTACATCTCGAACTTTTTTGTAGTGAATCCCCGCAGATTATCCGGAAGACATTTACCTTATTAATCCGGCAATAAAATACCTTTAAACTGTGGTTCCGGCGAGCACCGGAATCAATCGTCAATTCTTCCGGCATGACGAAGGTTTGCATATTTAGTCGCCGGTTTAATAAATAGCAGGTCAATGCCATTAACTTAGGGCTGCCGGCTGAACACTAATTAAATGGATCGTCGGCGCCATTATCGATGGCGGCACGTATCTTACCGCGCTGTTGGCTCCGGGCCCAGTTGTTGTACTCATTGAGCTTGCGGATCATGCCGTCCAGGTCGCCGCCGGCCGCTTCGTAGGCCCATTCGACCAGACTGCCGATCCGCTCATGGGACAGATGCCGGTCGTTGATGATCTGCCTGGTGACCGAATCGTCCAGGGCTTTGGTGATCGCTGCGACCGGCAGCCCTTGCGCGCGGATCAGGCTCTGGGCCCACTCATTGGGCCGGTGTCGGGCCACGTCGTTAAAGGCCTGCAACGGCGCCACCTCATCGTGGCCGATCACCTGGTCTTCGCCGGCGGCGCGATTGATCAGGGTGGCAAGGTCGTCCGGGCCCAGTTTGCGCTTGTTGAGTTCGCCCAGCAAACCGCCTTGTTTGTCCGTGGCAAGGGTCGACAGGCTGCGCCCGTTTACGCCTTTTTCCCACAGGTCGATAAAATTGTTTTTGGGCAGTTTTTCCAGGTTCACGATAAATTGGTCCATCGGATCGGTGTCGAAGGTTTTCTCCGGGGTGACAAAATCACCCACAAAACGCTCGATCTGCTCGAAGCTCAGGCCCCGGTCGGCCAACCCGGCGATAATGCCGCCGCCGTGACCCCGATAGATCGCCGTGCTGTCCTCAAAGGCCACGCCGTGCCGATCGATGATATTGCTCAGGGTCCGCATCTCCGATTCGCGCGATGCTTCCACCCGCGACAATTCTTCACCGTTTTGGCCGGATTGCGCAAACCCGTAGTCAAACACGCGCCAATCCATCTGCGGGTTGCGTTCCATGATCTGCTCGCGCGAATACTTTTTCTCCTTGTCGGCAACGGCCTTGATGAGATCCCGGACCATATTGACCCCGGTCATCACC
>JANQIE010000135.1 GCA_028282295.1 Desulfobacterales bacterium
AAGTCGTCACCGAGGACGGCGACAGCCGATTGGAAGAACAATGGCACGAGGGGCGCAAACTGACGCAATTCTTCGGCGCCCGGCAACTGGAAGGCCTGCTGCCAGGCGGAACAGGCACCGGCGGGGATGACGCCCAGTGAAAGTCCGGCTTTGCATACTGGTGTTGCTCATCGGCACCACGGCCTGGGCCCAACCGGACCTGTCCCACTACCGGGACATCGAAAAGGTGCGTCTTTACCGGGATCATAAAAAGGTTTCGCTCTGGTACCTGACCCCGCCATCCCCTGCCATTGCCCGCCGTGCCGACAAGACACCGGCTTACAATTTGGCACTGTACCGCTATTTAGGTCGCAAAGGCACCGGTGATACCGGCGCCTTTTGGACCAAGGCGCTTCTCACCGTCGGCATCGACCGGCCTCGCGCGGCAAACATCACATCCCGTATCCGCAAGGCCCTTCGCCGTAGCGGCGTGCAAAGCCCCCGGTTGCGCAGTATGCCGGTGACGGCAACATCGGTGAAGTTAAATTTTGCCGATCAACAGCAATCCTGGCAACAGGGTGTCCGGTGGCAAGGGGGCGGGCTGGTGTTGGCTTTGACACCACACTTGGCCCAAATCCTGTGGCAGGCCGCCGCAGCCGGCCAGACCCAGGTCCACCTGGTCATCGAAGAAACCCTGGCCGGGGTGCGGCTGATCGACAAACAATGGCAGGCGGAGCAAACCGCGCAGAGTTGGACCATTGCCGTGACCCTGGACATGCAGCAGTTTCCCGGTCACTTCCAAAAAACCGACCTGGGCGGCCGGATGGTGCGCGGTTATACCGGCATCGATGTCTTTTGCTTCGATTTTGTGGAGGGGCTCGATGCCGATCTTTACGCCAAAATCGTTCAGATCGCCATCCCCACCGCCGGCCGTGATCTGGTGGAAACCATTACGTTCAAGGACACCGGCGATTATCGCGGACGGATTGAGTTCAAGCTGGCCAAGGACCTGAACCAGCCCTACCGGGTGCGGATCACACAGGTTTACAAGGACGGGCAACAGACCGTGGGCCCCTGGCAACAGCGCCAAGGCGAAGCCATGCTGGACGTGACCGCGTACCGGGAGGATGAAGAAGAGCGGTAGGCGCGGCGTTTCGTCGGGGAGAAGGTTAGCCATACACCCAGAAGAATTTTAACGGAAATTGGATTAAATTAGAAAGAAAAATGGATAGCAAATTACTTCTACCGCCGCGGCTTCGCCGTGCCGGAGAGCATGTCGTTGGGAAAATCATTGGTGCATAAGCACCGAAACTTCGTGGTAATGTCATAATTGAGTAGAAGGAGATAAGGTGGGCATTGCTGAAGAGTTGAAAACAAAATTGGGAAATAATCAACGCACAATATTTATTACCGATGCTGATGATCTGTTGGCCGCATGGAGACATAGAAAGGATAAAACTTCTCGTAGTTGTCGTTGCTTTGATTTTTCCAGAGTTCCCATGGAGTATCGTCTTTCGGTACCACCCAATGAAAGGGCCGCGCTGATGCCCTGCCACGTGTCTGTACGGCGCCACCGATCCCATCTTACCAAAACCATAATGCCAGCCCCTGAATATTCGACCAATGCTTGCCACGGCCATGGTCGAACGGTCCACCTGTCAACCCAGGATCTGGACGCCCTCGGCACCGTTTCCTTTGCCAAAAGAAACGTGGCACCTTACATTTCGCCCATCTTGGACACCGCCACACTATCTTTGGTATGCAAAGATCTGGGGATCACCGGCAGGGCCATCCCCAAAGTGATCAAAGGTCGCCAATACATAGCCTTTTCCAGCTATCCGGGTTTAAGAACCATGTTTCCGGGTACCATCTATACAGCCAATAACCGTAAAATCATTACCATGGCCATCGGTGCGCTGGGTATCAAGAATATGGTTAAATCCGGAGGCGTTCTGACTATCTGTATTGCTGTGCCGCTCACTATCCTTGAAGCTTTTTTAAAGGATCATGCAACCTGCTATAACTTGGTTGGAGAACTATCTTCCGATTTATTAAAAATCGGCGTATCATCGGCAATGGGTTATATTGCTGGAATTATCTTTGGAGGATTTACTGCTTATGCGATTGTTCCGATAGGTGTTGCAATCGCAATAACAGTATATACCGGATATAGACTAGACCAGATTGATAAGAAACATGAGCTAACAGAAAAGCTGTCAAAACTACTTGAAGACATGAACAGCCAGATTGCTAAATCTGCAAAAAACACTATCAATGATGTCGAAAGGGGATTGTATCGGGGCATGCGTGAGTTCATTGGCTCTCAGGGTGGATACAGAGGTCCTTTTTGATGAAAAATCGACCAGTAAACAAAAAGCTGGCCATAACCTTCATTATCGCAATGAATCTTTTTTGCCTTGAAGGGTTGTGGGGAGGCTACAGCGAAATAAGGGATTTGATGATTGCTGTAAATAACCAGATAGACATGGTACGCTTTAGCAGTAGAGTGGGTTTTTTTGTATTTGGTATGGCCTTTCCTATATTCTGTCTTTATATCCCAATAGAAAAATTTTGGCCGGATTTTGTTGAAAAACACAAGGGCCTGTTAAATAAGATAGTTGTTGTTGCCCTTATCGCCTTTTTCTCTGCCGGATTCGTCGGATCATCGTGGATACAGGCACACGTTGAAAACGCGGGTTATACCTATTGCCCCAAAGCAAGCGGATCAAGCGCCTTGGCAAGGACCCTGGTATATACAAAAAACATATATACCTGTGAAGAGCTGGTTGAATTAGAGTTAAGCAGCAGAAATAGATGAAGGTTTTATCGCATTGAAAACATGAACGTAATAATGAAGAGGGGCTTTTCGCCTACCGCTTGTGGCGGGCTCTGTTTCCCTGCCGCACAGCGCTCTGCTATAAGCAGACAGATATTGAAAGATCCAAACGCAATGATCAAAAAAAAACTTGTACGCATTTTATCTTACAGTTTGGTCGTGTTGTTTTTTTATATGCTCTTAGAGTATTATGTTCCGGTATTTTTTTCTAAAGTGTCACCCCTTGAGTCAGCTTTAATGCTTGTTTTGTTCATTGTAAGCTACTCATATCAGTCAATCCAATTTTAGGAGCGGCGTCCTGGACCAAAAGATGTCATTTCCGGATGGGTAATAGCCTGACGGCAGTGCCCTCAGGGAGGGGGTTCCTGAAAAGAGGTTTTCCCTTGGCCGAACGCACTTGGGTTTATTGGCAACCGTATAAGGTTATTATC
>JANQIE010000169.1 GCA_028282295.1 Desulfobacterales bacterium
GACCCCGGCTTTCGCCGGGGTGACGAGGATGTGGTGCCACGTGGCCCGGCGAACCATTGGCCGCGTTAATGGTTGGTCCAGGAGTTGGTGGTAGAAATGACGGAAAAACATCCCGGCTTTTGCCGGAATGACGCAGAAAAAAACGCCGTCACCCCGGCGAAGGCCGGGGTGACGAGGAAGTGGTGCCACGTAGCCCGGCGAACCATTGGTAGCGTTAATGGTTGGTCCAGGAGCTGGTGGTAGAAATGGCGGAAAAACATCGCGGCCTTTGCCGCGGTGACGAAGATGTGGTGCCACGCTTTTTTGTTTCGCGCAGAGGCGCGGAGTTCGCAAAGGAAGGGGGAAGTAAAAGAAACCTCTGCGTGCTCTGCGCCTCTGCGCGAAATTTTCCGGCTTTTTGATGTCGGACATTTTATCCCGTGCACAAACACACAAGAGGCAGAGCAGTGATCGTGCCATTACCCTGTGAGCAGCTACAAAAATAAAATACTTGAAAGTCCGGCCAAGGGGGAAGAATGAAAGCTGTATGTCATTTTATTTGGATGATCGTTTCGGGGCTTTGCCTGCTGGGCATCACTGCCCAGGCCCAGGAGATCAACCTGGACAAAATGGAAAAGTGCAACGACCTGTTTTGCTACCAGTCGCTCAAGGACCCCAACACCTACTACTACCTGCCTGATCAGCCCCGCCTGGCCGTGAAAGACGGGCGGCCGCAATTTTCGTTTCTTAAATATGCGCGCACCCGCGAAACCGGCAAGGCCGGTGTCAATCGTGCCCAGGGGGGCGGCATCGTTCATTTTCTGGTGACTTACGGTGTCACCGAAGCGCGTGTCGCGGCGGCTGAAAATGCGCTCAAGGAGCGTCACCCCGATGCCCGCATTGCCGGTCCGATTGTTTACCGCCGGGGTAGTTTTGCGCTTATCACTTCTTTTAAGGAGGGCGATCAGTACCACACCTGCACCGTGGCCGTGGGCAAGGCCCCGCTGATGGAAGGGCAGAAAGCGGCCGTCTCCATGGCCCTGACCCGTGCCGGCGCAGAGCTGTTGTGGGAGAGTTTCAAGACCGATACCCCCGATATCTCCCTGGTGTTCGATATGCAATTCGCCGGCGTGCGCGAACCTTACGAGGCAATCCTGGAAGCCGACTGGAAACGGGTGAGCAGCCACCACCGGGTCAAGGCCGGTGTCAAGGTGGCCTGGTTTGGCGCTGATGTCGATATTTTGCTGCAGGAACTGAAGCAGGACGGCGCCATCAAGATCACCACCAAGGGCAAGGATGCCGTTCTGGATAAAATTCTGGACAGCGCCCATGCCAAAATGCTGCAGGTGATGTTCAATCCGTCGCCTACTGACGAGTTGAGCCGGGCCGCCGCCGAGAAAGGCAGCTACGACAGTTTGAACCAGGCGGTCCACCTGTTGAAAAATGCCGCCACGACCCGGCGTCGCGGCAGTGCCCGCCGCCGGAGCAGTCTGGACAACCCCTACGGCTTGAATCCGGATATCATCCGCCTGCTGCAACGTCCGCTTAACGCTTTGTTCGAATTGACGGCCGCCGAAGCGCACGCCGCAGCCGTGCCGGCGGCCGCCCGGCCAACCGGTGTGCTTTTCGCGCAGAAGCCGGGTACTTCGACGCAAACCCCGCCCGCTGGTGACAGCCGCCAATTGACGCCCCTTGAAAAACGTGCCCAACAAGCTTTTTATCGGGGCAGTAATGCCTATGCCGCCAAACGCTACGCAGACGCCCTGAAAGCATTTCGCGAGAGCTTGCGCCTGCTGGAAAGCGCGCCTGCGCCGGATCCGCAAAAAATCGCGCCGTCGCATTACAACATCGGCCGGGTGCTCGCCCGCATGGAAAAATACACCGACGCCGCGCAATCGTTTCGGCGCGCGGCGCAAATATATGGTCCCAAAAGTGCCGACGGCCGTGAATCGTTGCAGAAGGCCAATGAAGCTGAAGCCCGGGCCGGCGGCCGGGCATCAGGCGGTGGCCGGTCCACGGGAGACAATACGCCGGGGGCTTCGGCCGGCACGGCCTACAGTGAGGCCCGTCGCCTGTACGATCAGGCTCGCGCCGGCGGCTTTCAAGCGGATGCCACGCGCCGGGCATTGACGGCGTATGAAAACTACCTGCGCGACCATGCGCCCACCGGCGAGCGCCGCCGCGAGGTCGAGGGCCGCATCCGCATGTTACGCGCGCGGTTGGCTCGCACCGGCACGGCAACGTCGTCCCAACCGGGATCCGGCGGCAGCATTCCGGCGACATCTTCCGTGCGTGCCCCGAAAACCATGACCACCCCTTCCCGGCAACCGTCGGCCACCCCGGCATCGAGCAAAACGGGCCGTCAATCAACCGCGGCCACCCGGCGGCCGACGACCCGCCGCGCCACCGCACGTCCGGCTTCACGGGCCCAACGCCGCCGGTCCAACGGCTCGGCCGGATTTTCGCTGGTGGCGTCTTACCGCATGAAAAAGATCAAGCGCAGCGGCAAGATGGTTTACCAGATGAATCATTATCGCACCGAAAAACAGTCGTTTGCCATGACCGAAAATATCGGCTCTCTGTTCAAACAGTACGGCCGCGACTCGAATGTTTTTCGGGCCGTGACCATCGACGACCCGGTGTTCAAGCAGCGCGAAATTCTCGTGACCCTGGACGGGCAGGACGCCGCCACGTTTACGAAGCATTTGAACTTTGTCACCGTGCAAATGAAAAAACGCCACCAGAACGGCGATGTCTCCAGTGATGAAGTCATCATCACGCCGGAAAAATTCAACCGGGACGGCAACGCCTTTGTGCTCAGCTACGGCTACAAAGGCGACGACGACCGCACGGTCTGGCTCGACTACGAATATCAGACCACCTGGTCCTTTCACGGCGGCGTGCAGATCCGGCACGCCTGGACGGTGGGCAACACGGCCATGTTGGCCCTGCAGCCGCCGCATCGTTACCGGTCGGTGACCATTGAAGGGCAGGGCGATAAACTCAGCCGCGCCCAGGTGCGTCATGCCGTGGTGCATATCGACAGCCGGGTGGGCGACCGCACCATGAGCACCCAGACCACCATCCGCAACACCGGCCCGGCTCCGGCCATGGTGCTCGATATTCCCGAAGACCGCGCAAATCCGTCCAGTCAGGTCGGCATCACGTGGTACCTGACCGGGGGGCGGCAGTTGAAAGCGCCGCCGCAGGCGGTGGTGGGGGATATTATTTATTGGGATGAACTACCGAAATAAACAAGGAGGCCCTTTGATGCGAAAATGTTTTGTGCTGCCGTTGTTGGCCGGGTTGCTGCTGCTGGTCGCACCGGCACAGGCGTTGGTGAATTACGAGGCCGGTCAATTGGAGGTGAACGGGGTGTTGTTGCTGCAGGATGCCGGCGAGCCGGATGTGTTCTACTACCTGCCGCCGGCGCCTCGTGTGGCGTTGCGGCCCGACGGCGGGGCCGAACTTGCCGTGATTAAATTTGTCGATCCCAAGGGCGATACCAGCGGCGGGTTGCTGCATATGCTGATTACGTTCACGTTGCCGCCCGATGAGTTGGCCGCCTTGCGCGAAGCATTGAAAAAGGCGCAGCCCAACGCCAGACTGCGCGGCCCGGTGCCGCTCAAGCAGGAAGCGGAAGGCAGTTTTACGATTATCTCCGGAACGCTTTCCGACAAAGGGTTTACCCGCAGCCTGATCTCCAGCGGCCGGGCGCCGGTCACGCCGGGCGCCAAGGCGGCCGTGGCTGCGACTTTGTCGCCGCACGGCGCCACGTTGTTGTGGGATTCCATGAACAAGCCCACGTCGGATGTGTCGGTAGCCCTGCGCACCTATTACGAAGCGGTGCTGCCGTCGTTCAACGCAAAAATTCATGCCGATATCTCCACGGTCTACGAGCATTTTTCACGGGTGATGAACTATCAGCAGGACTACACCCGGCGCCAGTTGCGGGACATCTACGATGAACTGGTGCGCAAGGGAACCATCAATATTGACATCCTCGACCGGATGCCGGAAGACGCCGCCAACAAGGCCATGCAGGCCATGGTCGATCTGGTGACCGGCAAGTTGACCGAAATTATTTTTGATCAGAAAACCGGTTTTACCGCCATCCCCAAAAAAGAGCAGACCGTGGAGAGCGGCCAGATCAAGGGGCGTCAGAAAAAAGGGTGGCTGGCCAAATTGTTCACCAGTACCGGCAATCAGAAATACTACACCGACAATCAGTACGTGCTGAAAAAACGGACCGATATCAACCGGGCGGTGTTCAATATCAACCTGAACCGCCGGGCCGTGGTTAAAGTACCGGTGGACACCGCCGGTAATATCTCCGGGCTGTATGATCAGTTCAAGGACAACCCGGAGATGTTCCGGGTGGTCAATCTGGCTGATCCGGCCTTTCAAAAGCGGGATGTCTATTTTCGCATTGACGGCGATTTCAGCGGCGTCTTTGACAAGATGATGAACTTTGCCGGTGTGGCCGTGCGCAAAACCTACAGCGGGCACGCCGACGCCACCGGTGAATTGATTTTTACCCGCGAAGATATCCGCGCAGGCCGTTTGAGCAAATCCTGGCGTTATGCTCGCCTGGGTGAAGCCGATGCTGCCTGGCTCAAGTACGGTTACCGCACCACCTGGAGTTTGCAGGGACAACACCAGATCAAACATCCCGCGGGCGACAATGAATGGATCGATGGTAGTGATCCGATTATCACCATCGCCCCGCCGCTCAAACGGCTCGATCTTGAGATCGATGCCGACCGGTTTTTGTTTGAGGATGCCGGGATGCGCAGCGCCATGCTGGAAGCCGATTACCGTGTTTTTGGCAAGAAGAAAACCCACCGCCTGGCAGTCATGCGGGTCACCGATGCCGAATCGGTCGCCACTGTGGTGTTGTTTCACGATCCGCGCGAACCGGTGCGGTATCGGGTCAAGTGGTATCCGTTGAAAGGCAGGCCGGTCAAGGGGGACTGGCAGCCGGTACAGGATTCGTATCTGGTGCTGACGCCGCCTGGAAGCTGAAATGATAAAAAGTTTAAGAAAGGAAGCCAAAGATGATCAAACGAATGGTGGTTGTCGTTCTATCCGTTGTTCTGTCAGCCTTTTTTTCAATGCCGGCAACGGCGGCCAATGACCGGTCCAAAAATAATAAGCAGCAGGAACACCAGTTCATGCGGCAGTTAAAACCGTTGGCGATTCGCGCCATGCTCAGGGTCCCGTCGGCCGGGGCGATCAGGGAAGTCGGCGGCATCCAGTACGGCCGTCACGTCGATATCAAGCTGAAAGACGGTACCACCACCACCGTGCGCTGCTTTGCGGCCGCCACCAACGATCCGGCCAAGGTCAGCAAGAATTATTACTACCTGCCGGCCAATCCGCATGTTGCCCGCCACGCGGACGGCACCCCCCGGTTTTCCATGATCCGTTTTGTCACCGACAAAACCAAGGCCGAAGGCGGCACCGAAGGGGCCGTGCTTCACTTCATGGTTGAATACGGTCTGAGTCAACAGCAGGTCAAGGCGGTTGAAAAGGCGCTGAAAAAGAAAGTCAAAGGGGCCCGCTTGAAAGGCGCGGTGCCGCTGGAGGTGGGCGCCGAGGGGAACAGTTTTAATGTGGTGTCGGCCGTGTTGGGCGATAAGGGCTTTACTTCCACACTGATCACCACCGGCAAGGCACCGGTCATGGAGGGGCAGCAGGTGGCTGTGGCGGCGCGGCTGGATGCCTACGGCGCCACGCTTT
The DNA here is from genome assembly GCA_028282295.1 of Desulfobacterales bacterium. Classification (GTDB taxonomy): domain Bacteria; phylum Desulfobacterota; class Desulfobacteria; order Desulfobacterales; family JANQIE01; genus JANQIE01. The sequence continues at coordinate 5,722 of JANQIE010000169.1, forward strand.
TGGCCAAAAGTTTCGAGCAGCCCACCACCCAGGTGTCGGTGGTTTTCGATCTTAAATATGTGGTCAAGCTGCCGGCGTACGATGTGCGCGTGGTTATCGACTACGACAAGTACAATCAGCTCGAATCCCAGTATGCCCACGACCGGGAAAAAAAGGTCAGCCGGAAACGCTACTGGAATCCCAAATGGTACAATCTGTTCAATGTGAGTACTCGCACCACCACGGCCCTGACCGAGGAAGAGCAGAGCCGGATGCTCGACTTTTTGCAGGAATCGGGCGCCGTGACCTTTGATTACGTCCAGCATGTGCCGGACGCCGACAAGGAGATCGTCGAAAGCGGTTTGCACAAGATTGTGCTGGAATCATTTTTCGACATGCAAAAGCGTCTAGGTGAACCGACGCCCGAGGAATTGACCACGGATGAGGCCAAGTCCGACGACGAGAAGGCGGCCGAGGCTGAACGGCGCAAGGAAGCCGCCCGGCATAAAAAATACAGTTATACTGTTTACCAGCGCAAAGACATCCACCGTAAATCCAAGCAGGTGCTGCACTTGAAAAAAACCATCGCCCGGTATGAACACCACACCATGACCGGCAATGTCGGCACCTGGTACGGCAAGTATAAAAACAACCCCAAGCTGGTAACCGAAGTAAATCTGGATGATCCTTTTTTCCAGCGCCGGGAGATGCGGTTTGTCATCGACAACGAAGCCTATGATATCTTCAAAGAAATGGTGAACTACGCCACGGTTCAGGTGCGCGTGCCGCGCAAGGGCCAGCGGCCGTTCATCGATGAACTGACCCTGGACCGCAAATACCTGGAGCAAAGCGGCCAGACTGCCACCTTGTCTTACGCGCGTATGAGCGACGACGCCCAGTCCTACGACTATGCGGTTCAGTGGAGTTTGCGCGGCGGGCATTTGTATCCCAAAACACCTCGCTGGCAAAAGGGCGAACTGATGGCGGTGACCCTGGCGGCCCCGGTGAAACCGCGCCTGCTGGAAGTCGAGGCTGATCTGGATGAACTTGCCGATCTGGGCGTGGCCCGGGTCAGCGTCGAATTGCGCTACAAGCGTTTTGGTAAGACCTTCAATGATCGCAAGGGGCTGGCCCTGTCGCCGGCAACCGGCGAACCGGTGGTCAACAAAGTCCTTTACCAGGACGCCGACAGCGACCGGTTGGAATACCGGCTGGTCTACCACCACAAGAAACTGGGCCGCATCAAAAGTGATACCTGGCAGGCGGTGGAAGGTGATTATGTTTACTGCGCACCAACAAAGATGTTGATTGATAAATTTCGTGATGCCTTTTAAATGACGTTAAGCGCAGGGAACACAGGAAGTAATCGTGCCATTACCCTGTGGGCAGTTACGAAATTTCTTATAAGGCAATGTCATTAACTTAAGCTGTCCGATGAGCCGAAAGAGATATGGCGCAGGGCTTTAGCCCATAGTCGTCGCGTTAAAAAAATGAATAACAATGTGAGCAAAATTGCATGTCGAAGCCTGACAACAACCCTTAGGCATTTTTGCAATATCTCCTGGATTCCCGCCTGCGCGGGAATGACGTCTAAACACGACGAAGCAAAACCGACGTCGAGTGGGTAAGAGGCAGGCCGCAGCCAGCCCCTCCCCGTTGTCGCAATGGGGTCGGTTCCCCATATTTACCGGCGTGCGGCTTTCCCGCACCGG
>JANQIE010000171.1 GCA_028282295.1 Desulfobacterales bacterium
ATTTTGGTTCCTGGCAAGGCCCGAACATTTTTAAAACCGCAGGCATAGCGCGCTATTCCGAGGATTTTAAAAATGTGAGAACGCCGCCGGGGGCCAAAAGATGCTATTTCCGGATGGACACTAGTTTGACGTTTGTAGATATATTACTTTTAAAGCGAAGTCAAAACGCGTCCTATTGATTTATTTGCGCAGGTTGCTAAAATATCCCCGGGTCGTTTGATGTAAATGCGGCGTTTACCCCGTGAACGGTTACCAGGAATGTGTCCAGGTGAAAGGAGCAGGTAATGATATTTGTGGTGGGCTTTGACGGATCGAATTCGGCCAAGGAAGCATTGGCTGTCGCGGTTAAACATGCGAAAGTGCTCGGCGCGCAACTGCAAGTGATTACTTCCTTGAAAGGTGGCGACCAGACTTCCCAGGATAGAATCAATCAGGCCAAGGCGGGGCTCACATTTGCCGAAGATGTGTTGGCCAAGGAAGGTGTCGATGGTGAGACGCATTTGCTCATCCGCGGCCGTACCGCCGGTGAAGATCTGGTTCAATTCGCGGAAGAAAAACAGGCTGAACTGGTGTTTATCGGTGTGCGGCGGCGATCCAAAGTCGGCAAGCTGGTTTTTGGATCATGCTCGCAATTTGTGATTTTAAAAGCGGGGTGTCCGGTGGTGAGTGTGAAGTAGTTTAATCTGGTGGGCATGGCCCACCCTCCAGATCCGCAAGTTGGAATGAAGCTTTTTCCGCGTTCCTTAAGCCGTGAACCGGCTCGGGGGGCTGATTTTCCGCCGACCATAACGCGATCCGGGAGAATCGTTATGAAAGTGGCATTGTTACAGGTTAATCCTACGATAGGCGATTTTGAAGACAATTTTAAGAAAATTTTGAGCGGTTACATTCGGGCCGTATCCCAAGGCGCGCATCTGGTTGTGACGTCGGAGCTGGCCCTGTTCGGCTATCCGCCGGCCGATCTGTTGTTCCGGCGCGATGCCCTTGACCGGCAACAGTCCTTTTTTGAAAAACTCTGCCACTATGTCGGCCCGGTTGGCCTGGTTATCGGTATCGCCATGCCGACCGGCAAATCCAAGGGGCAGCCCTTGTACAACAGTGCGGTTCTGGTGCGCGATGGTCGCATTTTGTACCGGCAGGCCAAAGCGTTGCTGCCCAATTACGACGTGTTTGATGAACGGCGCTATTTCGAACCGGCCGATGCCTCAGCCGGATGCTTCGATTATGAAGGCCGGCGGCTGGCGGCATTGGTTTGCGAGGATATCTGGGGCGGTAGCGAAGATCAAACCAGCCTTGAACGCTATCATCGCAGTCCGGTTGCCGATTTAATCCCTGAACGTCCGGATCTGCTGGTGAGCATCAATGCCTCGCCCTTTCATTTGGGCAAATTGCGGACTCGCCTGCAGGTTGCCCGGGCCGCCGCCCGCAAGTTGCAGTGCCCGGTGGTTTATGTCAATCAGGCCGGGGGCAATGATGAATTGATTTTCGACGGACAAAGTTTTGTCATCGACCGGGCCGGCAGTCCGATTGCCGTGGCCCAGGCCTTTGAAGGCGATTGCCTGCTGGTGGATCTGGATGGGCACAAACCGGCCATCGACACCAAAGCCGATGAGACCAAAGATCTATACAAAGCGCTGGTTGTCGGCACCCGGGACTATGTCTACAAGACCAACCTGGCGCCCCAGGTCTTTGTGGCGCTTTCCGGCGGGATCGACTCGGCGGTTACGGCGGCCATTGCCGCGGAGGCGGTGGGGGCGCAGAATGTATTCGGCATCAGCATGCCGTCCGCTTTTTCGTCCGAGGAGAGTATTGAGGACGCCCAAACCCTGGCCGAGAATCTGGGTATTGCGTTTCAGATCGTGCCGATCGGATACGCCTATCAGGCGTTTGAACAGACCCTGAAACCGTTGATCGGCTGGAATCCTCCCGGCAGTGTAAAAGAGGATGTCACGGAAGAAAACATCCAGGCGCGCATCCGCGGCGATATCATGATGGCCATTGCCAACCGGCAGGGTGGAATCGTTTTGGCCACCGGCAACAAAAGTGAGTTGTCGGTGGGCTACTGCACGCTGTATGGCGACATGGTCGGCGGGTTTGCCGTTTTGGCCGACGTGGTCAAAACCAAGGTGTATGAATTGGCAAATTATATCAACCGGCACCGGGAGATGATCCCTACGCGCACGATTTTAAAGGCGCCTTCGGCTGAGTTGCGACCGGAGCAGAAAGATCAGGATGTTTTGCCGGAATATGAGATTCTTGATCCGATTGTCGAAGCTTATATTGAAAAGGGACTGTCAAGCGAAGAGATTGTGCAGTCGGGCTTTGACGAAAAAACGGTCACATGGGTGCTGGGCCGCATCAATGCCAACGAGTATAAGCGGCGGCAAATGGCGCCCGGTTTGAAGGTTACGCCCAAAGCTTACGGCGTGGGGCGGCGTATACCGATTGCCTGTAAAATTTAGGCGACGTTTGCAACTTTGGGGTAAATCCGACCTTTTGATCCAAAAAGTACGGGAGCTAAAAAATAATGAGCACGGCCTGTATCATGTTAAACGGTGATTACTCCTTTCTCGGTCTGGTCGACTGGAAAAAGGCCATGTGTCTTGTGGTCGCCGAAAAGGTGAAGGTATTGAAATACTCCGACCGGCTTATCCGCAGCGTAGATAAAGTGTTTAAAGCACCGGCGGTGATCGTTTTGATTAAAGTCGTGCGTAGTGTTTATCGCAACCGGGTCCCGTTCAACAAGAAAAACGTTTTAATTCGGGACCGGTATGCCTGTGTCTATTGCGGCAGGAAAGAAAAGGCGTTGACCATCGACCACGTGATACCGCAAAGCCGGGGCGGCGCCACGGACTTTGACAACTGTGTGGCCTGCTGCCGGCTGTGTAACACCCGCAAGGGGGCGCGCACGCCCAATGAAGCGCACATGCCGATGCGTCGCAGAGCCTATCAGCCGACAATTGCCGAGTTTATTCAAATGCGGCTGCGGCAGTCGGGGGTGTACCGCATCCTCGTTGAACTGGGAATTTATGGTTGAGGGCTCCTCCCGGAATTTTTTCCATGGCACTAGCCATGCCTGAGAGCCAGTTTTTCAAACATGCGCACCAATCCCACCCCTAGCGTGTAGGTCGACTCGATGTTCAGATTCTTTTCCACTGATGCATCGAAGAACAGGTTCATGCTCGATGCAAGCCCGTCTTCCGGCTTCCAGTAGCAAAACAAAACCGGCACCTTGGGCAGTGGGTGGAGCACCAGGGAGATGTCCGCGTCTTCATAGCGGGCCATTTTTTTGCCGTTAAAAAGATGAATCATGTCTTCGAGAAGATCCGGGTAAGTGTCGGCAATGCGCTTTAAGGGCTTTTCGCACTGTTGACCGAAAAGTCCTTGCCACTGCTGGCCGTTGTTCAGCTCGCGAAAAGGCACCCATTTTCCCACCGGCGTGACGCCGGCGCCGTTGATCACGTAATTGAGCACCGGACCGGTAATCCAGGTGTGGATATGAATATCCGACGCAAGGTTGCCTTGCCCGTCGATACGAAAATCTTTGCCCATGATTTTCAGGATCAGGGTGCCGTCCTGGAAACGGCCGCCCAAACGATCGGCCGCCGCTTTGAGGTCGACCGTGCCGACCTGCTGTTGCAATTGGGCCAGGGCGGCCTCCATGTCCGAGGCCGCCGCCGTTCGGGCTGACGACGAATCGCTATGCGCGGCAATGGTGGCCGGCTCAAGGTGTGTGCACTGTTCAAGCTGCTTGCGTCCCTGGAAAACAGCACCGGCAAAAGCCAGACAGGTCGCTTCATTGCAGTCGCGGCAGTTCGATTTGTCGAGCAGCTTGAAAATTTCCATGGCATTGTTAAACTGGGTCACAGGTCACCTCCTTCGAAATTTACATTGATTGCTTTCAAAAACGGGAGAACTCCATGCGGATGTACAACATCCTTGTCAGGGCCGCGAAAAAAATAAAATATCCCAAAGTGCGTTCGTATTTGGGACATTTTATTTTTTCCGCGGCCCTTATGCTGGCGGTGCCGGCGGGTTGCTTGAACGGGTGCGCCACGCCGGACCGGTCGGCGCGCGCGTACATCGCCGCTTACGGCAATCCGAACCCCGTGCCGCGCCAATTCAACATTTGTTACACAAACGCCTGCCGCAAAACCATGCCCGTAAGCTTACAACCGCAGCAGTGGGACCGCGTGCGCGCCCTGTTCACGCCGGCGTCCGCGGATGCCGAAACCGAGCGCGAGCGCCTGCGCCAGGCAATCGCCCTGCTGGAGATCATGGTTGGCGAACTGACCGGCGCATCCAAGGACAAGGGCGGTTTTAATAGTGGCGAGCCGTTTTCGGTTCAATTCGATTGTATTGACGAAGCCGTTAACACCAGTACCTATTTGACCATGATGGAAGACGACGGTCTGATTCATCATCACACGTTTCACCGGCCAGCCTTGCGTGGTTATTTTATCGGTGGCTGGCCCCATTTTGCAACCGTTATGGTTGATAATCGGACGCAAGCGCGTTTTGCCATCGACTCCTGGTTTCTCGATAACGGCGACCCCCCCTTTATTTTACCGTTGCGGCAATGGAAATCCGGCTGGCGCCCGCAACGTGTCACGGATTAAGGGCTCGCGCAAAAATAATTTCATATTTTATGCATCCCGGCTTCAGGTCATCCTGGTCCGATCTTCGGTCCCAAAATCCTCGCCATAGCTTGCTATGGCTGCGGTTTTGGCACCTCAGATCGAATCAACCTGACCTAAATCCGGGCGCCTGAAATGTGAAATTATTTTTACGCGAGCCCTTATCACCTCTTATCGCACCGGGACGCCGCTTTGCGGATGAACACGGAAAAAATTCTAAAAAACCGTTTTTACTAGTTGAAGAGGTGACTCTGTCGCCCCGTCTTCACCTAAATCTACCTGCACCGGGCCGGAAGTACCGGAAGTATAGGACGGTTGAATGCTGCCGAGCGTGTCTACTATTTTTTCGATATCGCTCGCAATCGTATTTTCGGGATCCGCCAGATAACGTATCCACGGTGACCGAATCAAATCAAACGCTTCCTTCGTGCTCAAGCCGGTATGGTAGGCCAACCAGGATGCGCCGGTACCCTCAGCTATTGCCGTCCCTCCCCGTGATGTCATTGCGGCTTGCGCACTCAGATGCGTGAGGTTGACCGCTGCGGTTACAACGTCTCTCAATGCCTGGGTCTTTGCCTCACCTTCCTGCATCAAACTTATTCGTGTTGTGCCACGCAACGTATTTGTGAACCCCTCCAGTTTTTCCATTATGGCCGGGAAAGTATCCGGATCAGCGGGTCGAACAATAAGCCCGCCGAACTGTTCACCAAAAATACTGACTGTTGGAGATAGCGCTTCTCCCGGAATTTTCATGCGTTCCGAATAGGTCACCGTGCCGATCTGAATACCGTCAAAAAAAAGCTCTTTGTACTTTACCGAGTCCTCCTGCGAAGTCAATGTGTTGAGAACATCATCAATATAGGCCGCGTATTTCGTGTCCCGTGTCACATTCATTATCCTGACGTCATCCAAGTCGGCACCATTGACGATATCCTCGGTATAGGCAAACAGCTTTTGAGCGCCACTGGCGTCGGCCCACAATTGAACCAGGTCTTGTTCGTTTAAATTTTCCGGCGGAGCTTGCAACAGCTTCTGCAGCGCACCTGTGATTTGCGGCATGTCGTTTTGCAATCTGTCACTAATGCGCGGATCATCAAGTGTTGTGGTAATGGAGACCGGTCCCAATGGGGTGGTCATGGATTCATCCTTGGTTCGTATATGACCAAATTGTTCAACATCCACATCATAAAGACCTCCGGACGACGTGGCCGCAGCCGTTAAATACCTGAAAGCCGTCATGGCCGCGTACTCGTCCTGGTACGAGTCGAACCGGGCTTTATTCGCCACATTCCAATCCATTGCCTTGGTATTGAGAAAATTAAATAAATCTTGATGACCATACATTGTTTGCAAATTCGAATCGGATGTGTTCTCAGATTGATTCAGCGGCACCGAATTCTCAAACTCAACCACCCAACCATTGACGACGTCGCTCAATTCCCCAACAGCATTATCTACTTTTCCCTGTAATTGCTCAATGTATTCGGACAGTGTCGTTGGCCGTGTTTTGGGCACTTCAATTCTAGATGGCGCCGTATTTTTTAAATTCATCATCTGCGTAATAAAATCGCTTTGTATCTTTCGCCAATCGACTTGCGGCTGCTCACCTTCACCAGATCCGGCCACAGTGCCGGCCTTGGGCGCCGAGGTTGGTTCGGGTTCCGCTTGCATCTGAGCAATCTGCTCGCCCGGACCGGCGGAACCGGTCTTTGGTGGTTGTGATGATTTTCCGGCCGAATCCGGTCCGGCTTGCGGCGGTTCCGGTTCGGGCTCCGGCACGGGAGCAGGTTCAGGTTCCACTTCGGGTTCTCTTTGCATGACCATATCGCCGCCGCCAGCGTCGCCGCCATATCTGCGTCTTACTGGTTTTTGGGTTGAAGAGCCGGGTTTCGGTGCTTCCGTCGACTGCGGTGGTTCCGTTGGCTGCGGTGGTTCGGTCGGTTGCGGCGGCGCCGTTGGTTGCGGCGGTTCCGTTTCCGAGTCCTCCTTTGGCCTTTGTTGAGGCGGTGCCGGCGGGGGTTGCGTTGGTCCCTTAGGCCCCTGCGTCGGCTCATCGGGCTGCGGCGGTTCCGTCGTCTCAGGCGGTTCTGTCGTCTCGGGCGATTCTGCCGTCTCGGGCGGTTCTGCCGTCTCGGGCGGTTCTGCCGTCTCGGGCGGTTCTGCCGTCTCGGGCGGCTCAGTCGATTCCGGCGGCTGCGTCGATGCGGGCTGGGTTGTGGTGTCCTGTGGTCCCTCGCCCTCCTGCGCTCCCGACCCTTCGCCTTCTCCCTCGCCGACGAGCTCACCGACGACTTCACCGGCTACCGCGGTACCACCGCCGCCCGCTGCGCCCATGAACTTAAGCGCCGCTGCTCCAATCGATGCCAGCCCAGTGCCGACTCCCCCAACGATTTTTCCGATTAATGAACCTTTCTTTTTCTTCTTTTTTCCATTTTTGTTCTTCCCATTCTTTTTTGAGTTCGCCTCCTCGCCGGCCTCCGCCTCTTCGGCTGCTTTTTTAATCGAATTGACGAGAGCCTCGGCTTCTTCCGAAACCGGGCTGCTCGTGGGCGTGCTCCCGGTATCCGCGGACGGTGTGGAGCCACCAGTCACGGTTTCTGCCGACGGACCGGTTGATGTACCACTGGTTGTGTCCGCTGGCGGCGTGGAACCACCGGCCACGGTTTCTGCCGACGGACCGGTGGCTGTAGCGCTGGTTGTGTCCGTAGGCGGCGTGGAACCACCGGCCACGGTCCCTGCCGACGGACCGGTTGATGTAGCGCTGGTTGTGTCCGCAGGCGACGCGGAGCCGCCGGTCACGGTCTCTGCCGACGGACCAGTTGAG
>JANQIE010000172.1 GCA_028282295.1 Desulfobacterales bacterium
CGCGTTGATCGTCGCGGATCAGTTCGATTTCACGCGCGGCAAGTTGCGTCCAGGTGCCGTCGGTACTCGACTGATACTCACGGGTAAACGTCATGAACACGCGCCGATCGGCGGCAACACCGATGTCTTCCACGGCCGCGACGGGACGCATTTCGGTGTTCGCCGTCAGAATGTCGCCGTCGGCCGGGTGCAGCACCGCGAGCTTGGGCGCAACCGTGTCTTCGATCTGGCCGAGCCGGACGGTCTGGGTGCGCGTGGCGTGTCCCATCACGTCGTAGGCCACGGCATAGATGACAAAGCCACGGGCGCCTTCGGGCGGGCTGATCACGGCCCGATAGATATGCTCCTGGGCCGCGCTGCCGGTGACGTCCGAGAGGGAATTGTAGGCGGTGTGCAGGGGGACGTCGTTGATGTAAAAGACGATCCGGTCGATGCCGTCGATGCCCAGGTCGTCGGTGGCGCGCACCTGGATGTCGATGTCCTGGCCGTTGATGATCACCGACTCGTCGTTGGCCGGCTGGATGATGACGGCTTCGGGCGGCAGATCGGGCAGTATTGTCAATGATTTGAAGGCGGCGGTGGTCGAGGCGTAGCCGTCCACATCTTTGGCATTGGCCCGGAAGCTTAATTTTTCGCCGGTGCGGCCCACGGGCACGGTCAGGTGAAACTGGAACGGCGCGGCTTCATCCGTGCCGACCAATTCGTAGGCCGCACTTTGGGGATCGGCGGCAACGCCGTGAACGGCCTGGTCCAGCGTGGCCGAATCGACCCCGGCTTCCGGGTCGTTGGCAATCACATTGACGATGATGGAACGGCCCTCGGTGATTTCCGTCAGGGCGTTGCCCAGATTGAACCCGCGTTGATCCAGAATCCGGATCTGCTGAACCTGCGGGGGGGTGTTGCGTTTCAGGGTCACCGGGCGTTCGGCGGTATCGGTATTGCCGGCGCCGTCGACGGCCGTGAGTCTGAGCTGCATGGCGACCTGATCGGCGGTGGTGCCGTTGCCCAGGTAATCGGCCAGCGTGCCGGTGGGGATACTGCCGGTGTACGGCGGTTCAAGCAAAATGCGGTCGGAGACGACCTGATCGTTGACCAAAAGTTGCACGTTGACGGTGCTGACGCGCACATTGTCGGTCACTTCGGCGGCAAAGCGGATGGGGCGTTTTTCCACGACTTCGGCCCCTGCCGGGGGCGGTGCCTGGATCACGATGACCGGCGGCGTGATGTCCTTGTCCACGTGCACGATGGTGGCGGTGGCGGTTTGGGCCGAACGGGGCGTGCCGGCGTAACGTCGTTCGGTCGTACTGGCGGTCAGGCGCAGATCCCGGCCGGCCTGCCCGTAGGGTATTTCCACCAGAAATTCATAGGGGAAGCGCGTATCGGTGAACGAACGGTCACCGTCAACCAGACCGGCCACATTCAGGACAACACGGTCGATGCCGACATCGTCCACGGCATTGACCTGCACCAGCAAAAAGTTGCCCTCGATGACGGTGGACGGATTAGGGGGCACACCGATGGCCACACTGGGCGGCTGATCCGGGATGATTTCGACGGTGATGGTTTCCTCGGCCCGGTGGTTGTCCAGATCACCGAAGCGATTGCCGTAGGTGTCGATGGCTTCGACATGCAGCCGGATGACGTTCTGGGCGGTGTCGGCCGGATCATGACCCGGCAGGGGCACCTGGAACTGATACGGCGGTTGCTGCAACACGAGGTTATAAATCTCCGTGTTGTCGGCCCCCCGGGTGGCGATCAGGCGCAACGAGTAGATCCCCACGTCGTCAAAGGCATTGACGTTGACATTCAGGCCAATGCCCTCGACGGCGCTGGCGCCGTTGGCGGGGCTGACGATGTCGACCACCGGACGGGTGTCGATCCGCACCGGATAGCTGATTTCCCGTTGCCGGGTGTTGGATGAATCGCGGGCCACCACTTTGATCCAGACGTCGAAGCGCACATCGCCGGTATCGTTGAACTGCGGGAATTGCTGTTTGATGATGGCGAGGATTTCGGCCATGCGGGCCACGTGAACCCGCTGGGTGTACTCGGGGGTATCGATGTTGACCGTGGTGATCACTTCGTGGTCGCGGGCGGCAATCGAATGGATGGTCCGGATCGGCAGGCCGTAAGCGGTCTGGTAGTAGTTGCCGCCGGCTTCGCGGGCGCCGTAGGCCATGTAGGCTTCCATCTGCTCGACTTTGACGTTGTCAAAGGCCCGGAAGCCGAGGGTGAAGTTGGAGGCCTCGGTGGGACCGTAGCCGACCGATGGCCGGGTGACAACAACTTCGGGATTGATCTGGTCGGCAACCCCTAAAAAGCTGATTTCGGAGTGATTGGTCACGTTGTCGGTATCGGTGATCCGGGCCGACAGGGTGATGGTCTGATCGCCCCGGATGAGCCCGGAGGGGACTTCCATTTCGTAGGCGACGAAGGTGGCGTAGGGGCTGTCCAGGCGGCCGTATTGGTTGGCCAGTTCCGGGGAGTAGTTTTGAGCGATCCCGGCGTGCATGTCGGCAAAGGCGTCGCTGACCGCGCCGGCGCCGCCGATGGTGTGGGCTTTGCCGCGGGCATCGGTCCGGCTGAGTTGACGCAAGCGCAGGCCGTTGGCGTAGATTCGGATGTTGCCGGGGGTCAGCATGCGGTCGTCGGTGGCCACGACACCGACCTTGATGCGGAAGGTGCCGGCAACGATTTCCTGATCTTGCGCCGGAGACGTAATGCGAACCTGCGGGACCATGTTGGTCAACGGGTGCACCAGAAATGTGCGGCTGACGTCATGGCCGCTGCTGTCGCGCAGCACGCATTCGTATTGCGTTGGTTCGGTCTGGTCGAAGAAAACTTCCGTGCCGAGTTTGGCGGCAACCTGGGCGGCATCGGGACAACTCGGGGCAACCCAGGATTTTTGGTGGAGGCTGGTGCGCCGGCCGTTGCCGTCCAGGCGGTAGAGGGTAAAATCTGCAAGGCCGGCATCGTCGCTCAGGGCGACATCGAGCCGGAAGGTCTCCCCTACCCTGACCCAGAATTCGCCGTAGTTGACGCGCTCGGGCGTGTCGAATACTTTCTGGTAGTCATCGCCGACTTTGTAGGACGAGAATTTGCTCAGGGTCAGTTGCGGTGGTTCGTTTGCATGGATCGGAAAGGTCAGCAGTTCTTCATGGGTGGCGCCGCTGTGATCTTCGGCCACGAGCAGTACTTCCAGTTCACCGCCGATGTAGTCCGCCGGAACCACGTACGGCAGGGAGTATTCCTGCTGGTAGTAGCGGCCTGCAAATTCGGCCAGCAGCGTGGCGCGGTTTTCGAATATTTTTAGCGATTTGAAGCCATTGGCGTTGTCCGTGACGGTGGCCTTGATTTCAAAATGCTGCAAGGGCACGACTTTCATGCCGTTGACCGGCGCCGTCACGACCAGACGCGGCGGTTTGGCATCGCTGACGACCGAGCGGCGGGCAAGCACCTGCAGGGGTTGGGGACCGCGCTCGGCGGCCTGATAGTCGACGCCGTGGGCCAGGATGTTGATGTGGCGGACATCGTAGAGCGCCGGAACAACGATCTTCGTGGCGTGGGAATGGGTTGTGCCGCTTTCGTACCGGTTTCGGCGATGGGCCGCCAGCATGGCGGTGCGCGGATCGGTCACCCCGTCCTGCAGATAAACGGTGATCAGCTCGTGCTCGGAGATCGAACGGCTGCCGTTGCCGGCCCGGTAGCTGGTGACGTTGTCGATGTCGCGTGAATGGATGTGGATGGACCGGATAAAGGTTGTCACCGGATTGCCGCTGGCGTCCAGCACTTGCGGGGTGACGATCACGGAGCTGATGCGGTCCTGACCGGTTTTGTCGATCAACTCGGCAAACGATAAGCCGTTGGCGCCTGAAATGATTTCCTCATCGGAAACGGCGTTGCAGGCATGGTCGCGGAAGGTTGTCAGGCGGTAGTTAACCGTGTAGCCGGAACCAAAATCGAGCCGGAGGGTGTTGTCATTGTTGTAGACGGACGTGGGTTGCGGCCGGATGTTCAGGGTGCCGCCGGTGGCCGTGACGTAGGGACGGCCCTTGATGTACACGCCGCCGGTCAGGGTGCCGGCCTCGGGGTAGTTGAGTGTGATGTAGGGTAAATTTTGAGTGGCGCCGCTGCCGGTGTCATAGTCGCCGGTGGGATCGCGCGTGCCGTCAGCGCCGAAGCCGCTTAGAGAAGTATAAACCGGGAAGAAAGCCAACGGTGCGGTAGCGGAGACATGGTCGTCTTTGATCCGCAGGGTTTGAAACGCAAGACTCCCCTTGACCATGTTGTCGACCGGCTCCAGGTCGACCGCGCTTAAAACCGGCGGGTTGTCCGGTCTGATGGTCGCCACCCTGGCCTGACGCGCCGTGTTGCCGGCTTTGTCGGCGGCCTCCACCACCAGCGTGAAGGAATTGTTTGCCGGTGTTTGGGGGGCATACCCCGAGGTGTCGATCGGCAGTGAATTCAGGTCGATGGTTTTGCGGTTGCTTTCGGGAAAGGTTGCCGAGGACAAAACGACGCGCGGATCGGCATCGATATAAACGTCGTAGGAATCGAGGGCGATATCGTCGGCAATGCGAATCCGGGCGGTGATGGTCTGCCCTTCGAAAAATTCCTTGGCCGGTTCCAGAATCGAAATGGTGGGGGCGTCCTCATCTCCTTGGATGGTAAAATTGACGCCGGGGGTTTCAAACCGGTTTACGCCGTGATCGGTGGCGCGCAGAACGAGTCTGTAGGTGGCACCGACATTTTGAAAGTAGGCTGCCGGCAGCTTGATCCGGCCCGTGAAATCGAGGTAGTAGCGTTGGCCCACGACAACGTAACCGAACGAATCCGGGTTGGGCACCTTGACTGTTTCCACCCGTTCGGTGGGGGTATAACTGCTCCAGGTGATGCTTGTGTCTTGCGAGCCGTCGGCGGCGATGATCACCGGAACGACGTTGCGGATGCGGATGTTGTCATCACCGGTGCCTTCGATTTGGATCGAGGCGCCCTGTTTCAGTCCAAAGGGCGCGGCCGGCCGGGTCAGGCTGAGCCGGGGTGTTTCCAGGTCGTCGAGGATCTCGAAGGTGAGCTGCGCCACTGTGGGCGCGGCCGAATGCCCATCGTCCGCCTCCACCCAGATTCTAAGCGGCACCGCGGTTTTGGTCGGCATGGTCAGTTGGGCCGACAAGTAATCGCCGCTGTTTTGCGCGGCGGCGATCTCGGCAGATGTGAACACTTTCACCGGGGCGGGCTTGGGGGTGACCTCCGGCGCCTGGGTCGCCATGTAGAAACGAACCGCGGCAACCTGGCGGTTATCGGTTACCAGGGCGGACAGGGTGAATCTTTCGCCCTCGACAATGCGGGCGCCGTGGGCCGGGTTGCGAATCGCTATTTGAGGCGGTTCGTCGCTTTGCAACGCATAGCGCCAGTTGCTGGTTGTCGCGGTGCCGTACATATCGGTGACCGTCATCACCAGCAGTAATTCTTCCCCATCGGCCGGCAGGGTATGATTGAATTGACCCGTTGCGGTGCGCTGGTTCAGATTGGCCGTGTAGATGGTGTTGCCGCCGGTTTGGACGGTGATCTGTTGCAGGCGGGATTCATCTTCGGCTTGCCATTGGAAGGTGACCGTCTCTCCGTGATAGAGGAGCGTCCCTTGCAACGGGCTGTTGATGCCGGGCAACGGACCGGCGGTGTCGGCCCGCACCGGGATATCGACCACGCGAACGGTGGCGGGTTGGCCTTCCTGGGGTGTACTGCCCTTGTTGTCGTAAACGGTAATGTGGGCCTGCACGGTTTGCGTGGTGTTGGTCAGCGCCAAGGTGTTGAGATCCAGGGCGAAGTGCTGCTGCACGTTGGCTGCGGGCACGGCGATGTCCACCGACTGCGCAAGGGTTTGCGGTCCGGACCCGTTGTCCCAATGGTAGACGACTTCCACGCGTTGCACGGCCCGATCGTCACGCGCCTGGACATTCAAGCCGGCTGTGTCGATGGCGAGATAAGCGTCACGATCACAAAACGCATCGGTGATCTGGGGGACCGAATCGGCGCCGACGGCGATCACGATGGCGGCGGTGGAAGAATTGCCGGTGGTGTCGGTGGCCGTGACTTCCACGGGATAACGATCATGGGTAAGCCCCGGTGTTTGTGAAAACAGGGGCAGTGAAAGCAGCTTCAGGGCCGAGTAGGCGCCCAAAGCGCCCGATATCTGTTGGACGGCAAAGGCGTCACCGGATAGAACATCATTAAGATCCCCGGTCAGGACATACTGCCCGCCTTGTTGTTGAACCCCTTTCAGTTCGAGTTGCGCGACCTTCACGTTGTCATAGCCGGCGACTTTTAAAACAACGTCACTCCCTTCCACGACCTGGGCCAGTTCCTCGCCGCCCTCGGTGGCGGTGATCGCCGGGGAGACAATGTTGACCACCGGCGGCTGTTCGTCCTTGCCGAGGGTGACAAAGACATCGCCGCTGCGGGTTTGCTGATCCATGCTGTCGAACGCCACGGCATGGATTTTCAATCGTTGTTCGACGGCAAGGCCCGTCAGGGTTTCATAGGTCGCGCTGAACGGCGCGCGTGTGTCCGAACCGACCAACCGGTCTTCAACATAAAAATCGACCCGCTTGACGCCGATATCGTCCGTGGCTTCGGCGCGCAGTTCCACCGGCAGGCCGGAAACCAGATGGGCGCCGTCCACCGGGTGCGAAACGGCGACATTCGGGGCTTGATCGGCGCGCACCGGCAGTTTTAATACTTCCGAACGCCCGACCAGATCCCGGGCATCGGTCACTTCGAGTTCAAACCGCAGGGTGGTGCCGAGCATATCTTCGGTGATCGGCACTTGAAAGGCATGGGTGGTTTTCTGAACATTCAGGCTGCCGGCGAACAGGGCGGTGTCGTTGCGATACTGATACTGGTCAAATACATCGCCGTTTTTGAGCAGTTTGGCCGTTACACCGACGGCCAGGGCGTCGTCGGCAAGCTCCGCCACGAGCGACAAGGTCTGCCCGACACTGGCCGAAGCACCGTCAACCGGCGAGGTGATGCGGGCGGTGGGCGGCCGGTTTTCGACGATGCGAATCAGGCGGCCGTCGGTTTTGGCCTCCCCGCCGCTTTTGGTGTGCACGACGGCGTGAAACGACTGGCTTGTTTCGGCGGTGGCGATGGAGGCCACAACCCCGTCAAAACGCCAGACTTCAAAAATCAGTTTCTCGCCGAATCCGGCGTCGCGTTCTTCGTAAAAGGGGAAATACGACTCCCCAAGGCGTTTGCCGTCCAGGAAATACTCGACATAGGCAATTCCGCTGCCCTGGGCCGCACTGGCGACCTCCAGGGCAAGCTGGTAGCGGACCGGGCTGCCCTCGACAAACCGTTGCATCGCCGTGGGCATCTCGATGGCGACCACGGGAACCTGCACCTGGATGTCCGGCACCACGTTTACGGTCCTGGGAGCGGTGCGGTTTTGCTGGCCGGCGGTGTCGACGGCGATTGCTTCAAACTGCAGCGCCTGCCCCACCAATGCGTCGGCGATATCGATGGTCAGTTCATACGGCGGGTTGCCGCGCGACCCCACCACCGCGCCATCCATCAGAAACTGCACTTCCGCCACCCCCACGTCGTCGGAGGCATCCGCCTCAAGCGTCAACTGGGAACCGGCTTTGACTTGCGAAGGCAAGTTCAATGAAACGCCGGGCAGCGCATCCTGCGCGGTGACGGACACAACTACATTGACCGAAGGTTGATGTTGGAGGCGGATCGTGAGCGTCATCGGTGCGATGTCGGGTACCACGGCCCTGGCCAGAATCCCATGTTCGGGGTCCAGATCGATAATCCCGCCGGCTTCGGCATTCAGTTCATACGCCAGGGCAAATTGAGAGCTGATTTCACTTTCACTGCTCTCGGGATCGTCAAACACACCAACGATTCCCGGTATTTCAAAACGTTTGTTGAGCCGTTGCAAATGCCAGCGGGTCGGATCGGCCAATCCCTCCAGGCGCAGGGAGATCAGGTTTTTGGTCGGGTCGACTTCAACCGGAACGGCAACGGAAGGCAGGTCGGGGTAGCCGACGGTGATCGTGACCGCCTGCCCATTGGTTTCGGCCAGCGGGTAGACCACGCCGTCCGGCGTGACGCCGACCAGCTCCGGATGGGAAGATTCATAGGTGACACCGCTACCAAGCCCCGGCAGGGGTGTACGCCCCCGGAACTGAAAATCGACCGAGGGGGTCACGGTTGCGGTTTGCAGCAGATGGTTAAAGACGATGCCGGTCGGGGTCACTTGCAGGTCGGTGGCCTCTTCAACCGTATCCTCGCCCGTAAATGCGATTTTGGAAAAAGAGGTCTGGTTGCCCGAAGCATCCACGGCGAGCATATCCAGCAGGACAACCCCGTCGTGCGCAATCGCGGCGGCATCCAATACTTCGGTAACTTTCAAGGCGAGTTCGAATTGCGACTCACCGTCGGCCTGCGGATAGAGACGTTGATAGCCGTCGGTGGCGGCAAACGCCTGTTGGCAGGCTTTGGCGACAACTCCACCGGTGGAACGCAATTGCGAGGCGCGCAGGCCGGTAGCCAGGATCCCGACGTAACGCAGATCGGTGTCATCCGCTGCCGTGGCGGAGACAATGAGATACTGCTCACCATCGAGCATGGCAAGGCTTACATTTTCAAAACTCAAAGACGGATCGTTTTTTTCGATTGCAAAGGTTTCCGAGTGATCCTGGGAGGTTTGATCATTGAAATGGACGGTAAGATGGGGATTGAAACGGTTTGCGCCCGTGGCGGTAAACGCGATTTCGCCGGCCACGGGTGAACCGGCCACGCGGGTGATATCGGAAACGGCAATGGTTTCGTAATAATCACCGGCGGTTATTTCGACAGAAATCACCTGGCGGCAGTCGGCAATGGCGACAACATAGTCAACGCGGTCTTCGTCGGCCTGTAGTATCCCGCCGGCGCGTATATCCAACCCGACCTGCGCCGCAAAAAGTGACCCGGCGTTTATCACCATCAGGATAAACAAACCGGTTAATAAAAAATAAACGTACC
The DNA here is from genome assembly GCA_028282295.1 of Desulfobacterales bacterium. Classification (GTDB taxonomy): domain Bacteria; phylum Desulfobacterota; class Desulfobacteria; order Desulfobacterales; family JANQIE01; genus JANQIE01. The sequence goes on from JANQIE010000172.1 coordinate 9,034, forward strand.
CTCCGGCCCTTTGTCTACTTGCTTTCGAAATCAAGTCCAACCCCTTTTACTGAATCTAAATCAGAACGATTTCATAAAATAAAACAAATTGTAATTCAGCCGATTACTTCCTCCGGCCACAAAAAAACCGGGTTGAGTGTATCCGCAACCCGGTTTGCATATGCGCGCTATAGGGCAACCTGGCGATCCCAAAGAACAATTGTGGGACCCATGGTTTTCCGTCCCCCGATTGCTCGGAGTTTGGCTTTATCCAAATGTGTTACGAAGTTTCTTTTATATCAGGACAAATACTACCGATAGATCAAATTACTACTGTGAATCATAATCATATCCAGTGTTTATAACTCTGCTGTGTTCTCGATGAATCGCTTTTTTGCTTCAGCAATCCCTTTCGCATCTCTCACCTGACGTAACTTCCGGTGCACCTCTGGTTTTATAAACCCTTTATTCCCGCACGGTTACGCTGATGGAAGCATAGCGCCGTATCGCGCGTGATAGAACTTTTGACTTCTTGTGGAAAAAAAATCAGGCCGAGCACCAATGTTATCACTGGGCCGGATTTGTGGAACGTCTTAAAATTCGGCAGCAATACCTGTACCAGAATTAAATTTCATAGTATTGGCGCGATGATATGAAATATCCAATCGATCCGAACAGAAAAATGCGCCGAATTTTGTCACTTTACTTGACAAAATTCGGAATTTTTGTTCTCAAGATTATTTACCCGATTTCACATTTTTAAACCTTTTTATTCACAGACAGCACAAATCTAGAGAGTTGACCCCAATGTTGCATAAAGAACGTTGAGGTTGAATTTCTGAATCGCAGTTCAAAGCCGGCCCCAATGGCCGCATTTCGATAGAATTGTAAATTGAAACTAAAAACAAAAATAATTCTTTGGTTGACACCGGTTTTCATACCGCTGGTCTGGGTAATCTATTTTAATTTTGCCGGCCGGATAAAGGATTCCTCCGAACACATCCTTAAGATAAGCTCCCTGGCCGTCGAGAACGGCGCCAAAGAACTGAACAATTATTTCAAGTTGAAGAATACCGTCTTTAGTCTGTTAGCAGACGCGGTGAGCCGGGAATTGATCGATTTTCATATTATTTCGAAATATGTCAACAATCAGATCGGGCTGCAGATGGGGATCAATCCGGGCTTTTCCATGCTCGTCTTTACGGACAAAACCGGTAAGGTCATGCACGTGAAAACCGCCCTGATCAGTGCCGATCTGTTCATTCACCAACACAATATCATCGGCCGGCAGGCGATCGATGTTCAGCAGGCTATCCACCTGCTCGCTTCACATGCCAACTGGCAGCGGCAATTGGAATCTTACCGGCATCAGGTTCAGCAGGCGGAAAAAAAACTGGCGCGCCTGACATCGGTCGGCAGGGTCAATACGTTGGTTTTTCGTCAAACCCAGCAAGACCTGATCAGGTTGCAGGCTTTGCTCAAGCGCCCACCGTTGATGGTGTTCATCGGCGGGCATGATCTTGCCGACGATGCGGGCCTTGCCTTTCGGACCGACACATATATTTATGCCCTTCCCTACACCTCATCCAAAGGTGAACTGATAGGCTTCATTTTAGGATACCTGGACTGGAGTGTCATTGAAGACAAAGTTTATCGTATCAAACAAAACCTGCATCAACGGGGTTTGCCGGGCGCCGATGTCGTGATTTACCATCGCGGCACCAAAAAAACGCTCACCCGCACCAATGCGTTTCCGGCCGAAGATCTGGATGCGGAAGTCGGCCGCAAAGCGGACAACCACAAGGTCATCTTCTCCGACAAACTGGATGCCTTCATCGCCTCCGCCCCTTTGTTTGACGACCGCCTGCTGGCCCAACTACCCGAACTCAATCCCAGCCCGGACACCCGCAGCATTGCCCTGACGGATGTGAACGACTCATCGCTGTGTCTGACGGCCTATGTGCCCGACCGTGACGTGCGGGCGCAGTTGCGCTCTTTGGTATATCGTGCCGTGGCCGCCGCGGTGTTGAGCTTCATTGTCCTGATGGGACTGATCAACTATCTGGGCAGCATGATCGTCAAGCCCATTGTCAAAATCGGTACAATGATGAAAAAGATTTCAAGTGGCGATTTGACGTCGCGGGTCAGTGAAGCGCGCCATGACGAAATCGGCGGTTTATCGAAATCGTTCAACGAAATGGCCGCCAAGCTCCAGGAGAACCAGGCGGTTTTGGACCGGCAGACCGATTCGCTGAAGCAGACAAACCGGGCGCTGGAACATTCCAAAATCAATGCCGAAGCCGCAACCCAGGCCAAAAGTCAATTTCTGGCCAACATGAGCCATGAAATTCGCACCCCCATGAACGCCATCATCGGATTCAGCCATCTGGCCCTGCAGACCGACATGACCGATCAGCAGCGCGAGTATTTACAAAGTATCGAGGCGGCCGGTTTATCTTTGTTGGAAATCATCGACGATATCCTCGACTTGTCAAAAATCGAAGCGCGCAAGTTGGTCCTTGAAAACGTGGCCTTCAACTTGGAAGAAATACTGGACCGTCTTGCCAAACTGCACAGCACTGAGGCGGGAAAAAAGGGACTGGAGCTGATTTTCAATTACCCGCCGGCAATGCCTTTGAATTTAATCGGCGACCCCTTGCGGCTCAGTCAGGTGATAACCAATTTAATCGGCAACGCAATCAAGTTTACCGACCGGGGTCAGGTTGCGCTTCGTATCAAGCCGGTCCAAACCGAACCGGACAAAGTAAAACTGCATTTTGCCGTAGCCGACACCGGTATCGGTTTGACGCCGACCCAAATTGAGGCCCTGTTTCAATCGTTCAGCCAGGCCGACACGTCAACGACACGCAAATACGGCGGTACCGGCCTTGGCCTGGCAATCAGCGCCCGTATTGTCAAACTGCTCGGCGGCAGAATTTTTGTTGCCAGCAGGCCGGGGGACGGTAGTGTCTTTTCCTTCCAGGCCGTCTACCGCCTGAACACAAAGACGCCCGATCAAAAAACAGATGTCTACACCAGCAATGGCCCCGTATCCGTACTTGTAGTTGACGACAATGAAGAAACACGGCGCAGCCTCGCCGGGATGCTTGGCAGTAGCGCCTTCGAAACCACCACCGCCGATTCCGGCCAAAAGGCCCTGACCCTATTGGCGCACAGCAAGAAAACGGGCCGGCAATTCGACCTGGCTCTAATGGACAGACATATGCCGCAGATGGACGGTATTGAGACCATCCGCCGTATTCGCCGCCGGGGCTATGCACGGCTTCCCATTGTCATCATGGCCACGGCGCACGATAGTATCAATTCCGACGACCAGAACCTGCCCGACGGGTTCAACGGTGTTCTGTTAAAACCGGCAACGCGCCGAACGCTTATCAAATGTGTGGCCGCGACCCTGTCGGCCGGCGATAGAACCGTCCATCAGGTGCCGGACACCGTGCCGTTTGCCAAAACGGCTGCAAAATTCAAAGCGGCCTTTTCCGGTAGCCGGGTGTTGCTGGTGGAGGATATGGCGATCAATCAGCAAATTGCCCGCCAGATCCTGGAAAACGTCAACTTGAGCGTTGAGGTTGCCTGCAACGGCAAAGAAGCCCTGGCTCATTTAAACAAGGCGCCTTTCGACGTGGTGTTGATGGATATCCAAATGCCGGAAATGGATGGTTATCAGACCACGGCATTGATTCGGGAACAGCCTCGCTTTAAAAACCTGCCGATACTGGCCATGACGGCCCACGCCATGAAGGAAGAACGCATTAAATGCATCGCAAGCGGCATGGACGGGCATATCGCCAAACCGATCGTTCCGGATTTACTTTTTACCGAACTGGCGAAGTGGCTTAAAAGCAAAAACGGAACGTCAAAAAAAGACAATGCCGTGCAAATCAAGCCGCAACCCGGAATCAAGTTTCCCACCGACATTGTAGGGCTCGATGTAAAAAATGGATTGCAACGAACGGTCAACGATGAGCACCTGTATTTTCGCCTTTTACTTCAGTTCCGCAATGACTACGGCGACGCGGTTGACCGGATGCACAGCTTAATCGACAAAAAACTGCTCAAGGAAGCCGAGCACTACATCCATACCCTAAAGGGCGTGGCGGGCAATGTCGCGGCGGTGGACGTGTACATGACGGCAATGAAACTCGAAAAGGCATTTCTGGCCGGCCACATCACCGGCGTTACCACGCTTCTCACGGATCTCAAAGTGTCACTTTCCGAAGTCGTCACGTCCATTGGCGAAATCGAGAAAATTGTTCCTTACACGGTAGATGTCGATTCTTTGCAGGATATCGTCTTTTAATTCTGACACGACTACAACGGAAAATGACAGGCGACCTTGTGGGAGGCATCGACATCACGAAGTGGGGGCGTTGCGTCGGGGTCGGTGCAGATGGCGGGTTGTCCCTTGTCGTGGTAGACCGGGCAACGGGGGGCAAAACGGCAGCCGTGAACAGGCCTTTGAAAATCGAAGACGCCCGGTGTGGACGCTTCTGGGGGATTCGGGATGCCGGCCGTTTCACGGCTCTTCTTCTCCACCAGCGATGACCAGAGGATATGGGTGTAGGGATGATGCGGCTTGCGGGCGATACGGCCGGCCAGGCCCATTTCGACGATCCGGCCGAGATACATCACGGCCACCTTGTGGCTGATCAATTCAACGAGACGCAGGTCGTGCGAGATAAACAGATAGGAAAGCCCGAGGGTGGCCTGCAACTGCTTGAGCAGGTTGACAACCTGAGCCTGGATAGACACATCCAGGGCGCTGGTCGGTTCGTCGGCCACCAGAAAGCGCGCCCCCACCGCCAGGGCGCGGGCAATCCCGACCCGGCGTTTTTCGCCACCGGACAGCTCCGGCGGGTAGTTGGTCAATTTACTTTTTTTTAGATTCACCTTGGCAACCAATTCTTCCAGACGGGCATCGAGCCGGCCGTTCTTCATCGGATGATGGACCTGCATCGCTTCCTTTAAAATCGCCTTGATACGCATTTTGGGGTTCAGGGCCGCATCCAGATCCTGAAAGATCATCTGCATCTGGCGGCGATACGGTCGAAACTGCCGGGGCGACAGATCCGTAACATCCTGCCCGTCAAATATGATTCGACCGGCGCTGGGCCGGGTCAATTTCAAGACCGTGCGCCCGATGGTGGTTTTGCCGCAACCGGTCTCCCCCACCAATCCCATGGTTTCGTTCGCCTTGATGTAAAAACTGACATCATCCACCGCCGGGATGATGCGGCTGCGCGCGGACAGGGACGACCAGAGATTGCCGGGTTGGCGGTAGTGTTTGGCAAGATTCTGGACCTCAAGGATCGTTGCGGTCATGCTCAATTCCTTTGCATGGCATGGACGGCGGCGCGGCCTGAATACGGCCGGGCTTGCGCGAACCGCCAGCAGCGGACACGATGCCCACCGGCGATGTTGATCAACGCCGGTTCCTGGTCGCGGCATTGCGCGCGGATCGTATCATCTACTTTGTTGCAACGCGGATAAAACCGGCACCCGGCCGGTATGTTCATGGTATCGAGCACATCCCCCCTGATCGCCTGCAGGTAGCCCTTGGACCGGATCAGGCGCTGATCCGGAATTGAATCCAAAAGAGCGGCCGTGTAAGGGTGCTGCGTGCCGGTGTCGCCCAATACCGCCTGGACCGGCCCCTGCTGCATGATGGTGCCCCCGTACATGACCGCCACGGTGTCGGCCAGACTGCGGATGACATCGATGTCATGACTGATCAAAAGGGTGGTCAACGCCAGCTCGTCCTTCAAGTCGCCCATCAGGTCGACAATGTGGCTCTGGATGGTGGCGTCCAGACCGGTGGTGGGCTCGTCCGCAATCAACACCACCGGTTCGGCGGCCAGCGCCATGGCGATCATGGCCCGCTGACACATTCCGCCGGACAGCCCGTGCGGGTTGTTGTGGTAGCGCAATTGCGGCGAGTCGATGCGCACCTGTGCCAGCCAGTGCAGCGCGCGCGCGCGGGCTTCGCGGTGACCGGCAACCGCGGTGTTGAGCCGCACCGCCTCGGCAATCTGGCGCCCCACCGCAACAAACGGGTTCATGGCGTTCTTCGGGTCCTGAAAAATCATCGCGATCTGTTTGCCGCGAATCCCGCGCAGGTTGCGATCGGCGGTTTTCTCCCAGGCGTCGGCATCTTTGGCCACCTGCATGATGCGGCCATTGTCCCGGTGTATGCGTACATGCAGTCCAAGCCCCTGAAGCAAATTGATCCCGCCCTCTGGCGTATTCAGCTCAATCGAACCGGAGATAACGCCCGGTTCGCCGCGCACCAGGCCCATGATCGACAGCGCGGTCACGCTTTTACCGCTTCCGCTTTCGCCCACAAGGCCCAGGGTCTGTCCCTTGGCAATCTGCAAGCCGACATGATCCACACTGCGAATAAACGCCTGTTTACTGCGCGAATAGAAGTAGGTGCAAAGATCTTCGATTTTCAAGATGGGCAAGTAATTCATCAGCCTGTTTTACGCTCCAGAATGTTGTTTAACCCGTCGCCTAGCAGATGAAACCCCAGGATGGTGAATAAAATAGCCAGGGCCGGCGCCGTAGAGGGCCAGAATTGCCCCTGCAAAAAATAATTGGACCCGGCCTGCACCATATTGCCCCAGGAAGGAATCGGCTCCTGCACGCCGAAGCCCAGGTAACTGAGGCTGGTTTCGATCAAAATCGCCTCGGCCATGCCCAGCGTGGCCTGGATGATCAGCAAAGCGCGGCAGTTGTGCCACAAAATGTGCTTGAAGATAATCCGAAAATTGCCCAGCCCCAGAGCCACCGCCGCCTCAATGAAGTTCTTCTCCTTCAGCAGCATCACCTTGCTTTTGATCAAACCGGCCACAATCGGCACGTTGGTGATGCCGACGACGATCATGATCAGATAGATATCGGGCTTGAACACCGCCACCATCAGCAGGATCAGGACCAGGCGGGGAAATGAATCGATCAGGTTGGCGGCATAGGTGACCACCAGATTCAGGCGCCCGCCCCAATACCCGGCCACCACACCGCCGAAGCTGCCCACGGTCAGGGCGATCGCAATGGCGGTCAAACCCGGCAAAAAATACGCCTGTATCCCGAGAATCAAGCGGGTCAGCAGGTCGCGGCCCATAAAATCGGTACCGAGCCAGTGCCCTGCGGTATTGGGCGGCGCGTTCAGCAACGCCATATCGATGGCCGCCGGGTCGTGGGGCAACCAGTTTACAGCGCCCAGGACATAGGAGCCGATGACCATGACAACGATAACCAAACCGTAGCCGATATAAGCCACATCCACCGGGTGCGCTTTTTTCCAGAAAGGCGCTTTGAGGGGGATGGGGTGTTGGGTGAAGGATTTCATTTCGTAAAATCAATTATTGCCGTTTAAGAAATAGAAAAAATCTCAAATGAAAAATTAGAAATGTTAAATGAAGGTCAAATGTCCCAATGTCAAAGACGCCGGGAACCTGTGTTCACCGGAACGACGATTGCGCCGGGCTGTTTAGCCCCCGGCTTGTTGGCGCGCCCCTGTTGCTGATTGCCCGGTTTTGACACTTGGTATTCAATACTTCGACATGCAATTTTGCGCCATTGTTATTCATTTTTAATTTCTCATTTGAAATTCCCTCCTCACTCCTGCGACGCTCTGGGGTTTACGCAAATGTGCACCACTTGTTTTATCAGGCTGCCCGTGCGAACAAAAACGGCGGCCATCAGGGTGATGCCCATGATCATCGGAAAATCGCGGTCCTGGGCCGCTTGCCAGGCAAGCCGGCCCATACCGGGCCAATTAAATACTTGTTCAACCACGACGGCGCCGCCCAGCACAAAGGGGATCTTGGCCGCCACCATTTCAGTGACGGGAAGCACAAAGCCTTCACGCAGGGCGTGCTTCCAGATCGAAGCGCCTTTGGCGCGCGCCGTGCGGATGTAGTCTTCGGTGAGCACCCGGCTGAGTTCTTCGCGCAGATACCGCACCATTTCACTCAAAGTCCCGCTGCACAGGCCCAACACCAGCACCGGCAGCAGAAAGTAGATGCCGCGCCATTGGGAAGCATCTGCGCCGAAAGCCAGCGGGAAAACGCCGAACTGGTGGATACAGATGTAGATAACGATGTAACCGAACCAGAAGGACGGCAGGGCCGCAAGGATATAACTGCCGGCGGTCAGGCCCCAGCCAATGGCGGTTAAGCCCTTGCGGGCGGTGTAAACCGCGATCGGCACCGCCAGCAGCAGGGTCAGCAAAATTGAGCCGATGGTCAAAAACGCCGTATTCAAACCGGTCTTGATGACTTCATTGAAGACCGGCAGGCCGCTGCGCGTGGAGTGCCCCAGGTCGCCTTGCACCACCCGGCCGAGCCAGTGCAGGTATTGCGCATACCAGGCACCGGAGGGTTCGTTGTCCTGGATCTGGTGCCAATTGCTGCCGGCCCGCTTCCCCGCCAGGGTGGCAAAGGGATTGCCGGGGGCCAGATACAGAATAAAAAACACCACCAGCGATACGCCCAACAAAAGCAGCACGGCGATCAGCAGTTCTTTGGTCAACAAACGGGCAATCGGTTTTAGCGCGCTGGTTTGCATGACGAATCAAAATGGGCGGTCACGCGGCCCCTCTTCCCTTTTTATTATTCCCGGGGAGTCTCCCCTTGAGGCATAGCCGTCAGGCTGAAGCGATAAATAAGCAAAAAGGTATTTTGTCGTTTAGATTCTGGACCCCGGCTTTCGCCGGGGTGACGAAGTATTTTTCTGCGTCATTGCGGCGAACCCCGAATCGAGTCCGGGGCAGGCCCCGGAATCCAGATATGGTGATTCCATCCGCAATTCTTTTTTTTTAATTCAATTTCATTAACTTGTGTCCATCCGGAAATAGTAGATTTTGGTCCAGGCCAAGGCCGCAACGAATTTGAAACCGCAGGCGTAGCCTTGCTACGTCGAGGACTTCAAATTCGTGAGAACGCCGGCCTGGGCCAAAAGATGCTATTTCCGGATGGACACTAACTTAAAGCCGCCTAATACCATGACAACGGTTTGCAAAAATTTAGTGCAGGGCTGCTTTAGCCCATGGCATTCAGGCGATGGAAGTCTTCAAAACACACTTACGTTGCGGCGAACCGCCGAAACAAGCATTTTGCGCATTTTGGGACATTTCCTGGATTCCCGCCTGCGCGGGAATGAGTGTCTAAACACGACGGGGCAAAACCTACGTCGTCATTCCCGCGCAGGCGGGAATCCAGGAGATATCGCAAAGACGCCTAAGGGCTCGCGCAAAAATAATTTCCCATTTTTTGCATCCCGGCTTCAGGTCAGGTTGGCTCACCCTGTTATTCTTTTTTTTTCTTAACGCTGCTCCGATTTGGGAATGTACCACTGATCGCTGAACGAAAAAAACTTGTACGGATGAATCGCCACGCGGCGCACTTTTTTGTTGTAGGCGGCGTAGTTGGTCAGTGTCCACAAAAAGACGTAGGGGCTTTCATCGGCCACCAGGGCGTGCAGTTTGCGGTTGATGGTGCGCCGTTTTTCGTGATCCAGGGTCAATTTACTTTCCACGATCAGGCTGTCGACCTTCGGGTTGGAGTAGGCACCGAAATTGTTCTTCCAGGCGCCGATCTCGGCGGAATGAAACAAGGAGGAAATATCCGCCGAATCGTCAAAGACCCAGGAGGCAAACATGATGTCGAAATCGTGTTTCAAAAAGATGTCTTCCTTCCAGGCCATCCACTCTAAAAACACGCCTTCGATTTGAACGCCGATTTTGCCCAGATAATTTTTAAAGGCCAGAACAACCCGTTTGACGGCTTCGCTCTCCTTGGCAATCGGCACCTTGAGGGTCAGGGTCAGTTTTGCACCGTTTCGGGCCATGATCCCGTCCGCACCCCGTTCGAAGCCGGCCGCCTGCAGCAACTGCACGGCTTTGTCCGGATCGTAGGACAGCGGCTGGACGTCCAGGTTGTACGCCCAACTGCCGGGCGCAAACGGACCGGAGATGATGGTCCCCTGCCCCTGGAAAAACGAATCGAGCATCTCCTGGCGGTTGACGGCAAACGTGAAGGCCTGCCGGACACGTTTGTCGGTCAACAGCGGATTGCGCGTGTTGAATCCGAAGAAGCTGTACGACAGGGCGTTGTACGGCTGCAGGTTGAACCGTTTATCCCCCTGGATTTGCGGGATGTCGCGATGGTTCACCAGCACGATCATGTCGATGGCGTTGAACAACAGCGCCTGGCCCATGATGTTCTGATCGGCAAAGGGCCGGGCGACCAGTTTGTCGATATGCGGGCGGCCCTTGTAGTAGTTTTCATTGGCTACCAGAATGACTTCGCGATCGGCGGTGATGTTGCGCAGGATATAAGGTCCGGTGCCGATGGGTTGTTGGACAAAGGGGTCTTCGCGGGTCAAAAATTCCGGGTTGGCCGGTCCGTGCTGGGGAATGATCTTGAAACTGAATTTCGCCAGTGCGTTCAGAATGGGACGTTTGAGGGTGAACTGCACGGTGTAGTCGTCCACCCTGGTTGCCTGGTCGATGAACTCATAACGGACTTTAAGGGCGGTGATGGTCTTGGGGTGCATCATGATGTTGTAGGTAAAAATAACATCATCGGCGGTAAACGGTTTGGGTTCTTCGCCTTCTTTAGGGTGCCAGGTCACATCCCGGCGCAGGTAAAAGGTGTAAACCCGCCCGTTTTCGGAAACCTCAGCCCGTTCGGCCAGATCCGGCACGACTTGCTGCTTTTCATCGATGGTGACCAGCCCGTTGAAAATCACTTCACTGATACGCATGGAGATCATGTCGTTGCTGGTGATCGGGTCTAGCGTTACGGGACGGCCGTACTCGCCGTAATTGAGCGCACCGCCGTCCGGGTTGCCGTCATTGCGCGCGACAGCCCCGGCGGTAAGCGGTGACAGACAAAGAGCGAATGTGACAATGATCATGGAAATTAGCGGCAACCGTTTCATGTTTACCTCCTGTTCCGGGGTGACCGGAACCATATTATTCAAGACACATTAAAATATCTTCGCATCCCCGGCGCTTCGCTGCTCCATGGCGTAAACACCTTGCAGGGCCACCTGAATCTGGCGCACGGCCGGGAACTGCTTGCTCATTTCAAAATAGATTTCCAATGCTTCGGAAAACTGTTTGGACCGATAGTATGCCTGGGCCAGATGAATCAGCATCACCGGCGGATTGGCGTCGATCCGGTTTTTACGGCTTTTGTCCCGCCCGGCTTCCAGATGCGTCAGGGCGGGTTCGTATTGCTGGTGATGCAGGTAGTACGAGCCCAGGGCGACCGTCAAGCCCACGGCGGACCGATCGTCAAGTTGTGCTAAAAGGGTCCGGGCAAGTTGCACCACCTGCGGGCATTCGATGCGGTTCTGGCCGCATTCCAGCAGGATTTCGCCAAGCAGGACGGGTCTGGCTTTTTTGCCGTTGACCCGTGACAGCATTTTGCGCAACGCCTGCGGGGCGCCCAGACGGGCGTCGCACACCGCCTGTTTAACCGTGGCCCGCTGCCGATAGGTACGAGGGCCCTTGGCGGCCTCCAGGAAACGGTCCAGCACCTGTCTGGCGTCGGCCGGTTGTTCGGCCAGTAGATAGGCGTCGGCCAAAAAATACCGGGCCGCCGGGCGCAGTTTGTCATTGCCGGACTGGTCTGCTTTTTTAAAATAGATCACCGCGGTTCGGGCGTAGAGTTGCCGCAAGCGGTCGAGCAAGGCCGGGTCGTAAAAACGGACCGATTTGTCGGTTTGCATGGTTTCTTCGTGCACAAACGCTTTCAAATCAATGCGGGCGAGGGTTTCAAAGCCCTGCTCGATGCGTCCGGCCTGGGCAAACATCTGCAAAAGGGCGCGAACCGTCAGAATGTCGAGCCGCCGGGAAGAGGTCGGCAGGCGGGGCCGCACCTGCCCGTCAAAAAGCGCCTGGCCTTTGCCGGTCAGGCCGGCTTGATTGTAAGCGGCGGCCAGCGCGGCCAAGGCATTCGGCGTGTCTTCGATTGCCTGCCACAGTTGGCCGGCTTTTTCGGTTTTTTGTTGCAGATGGTAGACCGTGCCCAGCGCAATTTGCGCCTCGGTGTACAACCGGTCCCCGGCAAGGTGGGTTGTGATGAATTTCTCCAGCCAATGCTGGGCCTCGGCCAGCTTGCCGGTTTCCAGGTAGACCTGGCCGAGAAAAAAAGGGGCCATGCGGCTGTCACCGGCATCGCCCTTGGCGGTGTTAACAAGCTTGCGGTAGTAGTCGACCTGCACGGCGGTGGCCGCGTTATGCAATGCGCCGTACAAACGGGCATTGGCAAGACAAACCATGCCGAAGCTCATCTGCGCCTGGGCTTTTTGCCCGGCATCGGCCTGTGCCAGATAGCCGTGCAGCACGCGGGCGGCATCGGTGTAATGGTGTTTCTGGTAGAGCTTCATCCCCTGCTGAAGAGGATCTTCGGCCGCATGGACACCGAAGCCCAGACTCAACAGCGTCAGGACGACGACAATGGTTTTTTTCATAGCGGCTCCTCGTTGGTCGCGTTTTGGGGCGCAGCCTTTGCCGGCGAGGTGTCCTCGGTGAGCTTGGCAATGTAAATGTGATCCCATTGTTCAACCTGCGCCCGAAACGCCAGGGTGCCGTCGGCAGCACAGGTGACGTCATGATTCATTTTGGTGTTGGTCTGAATCGGCACCGACGTTTTGGTTGTGATATTGACTTTGTAAAGTGGATTAAACGCCTGTTCTTCGTTTTTGACGTAAATCAGATGGGTGTTGTCCGGCATCCAGGCCGGGCCGCGTTCGATGTCCGGCACGACGTTGTCGGCAACGACACAGGCGGCGAGCCCTTGCCCGTCGGGGCTGTCGGCGCCGTCGGCGGCAATGACCAGCAGCGACCAGCGCTTGGGATCGCCCTGGGGATTGTAGTTGGAGTAAAACGCAATTTTACTGCCGTCGGGCGACCAGACCGGTCGCAGGTCGTCATGCGCCCAGGCGGTCAGTTGGCGGGTGGCCACCGCCTTTTTGGCCAGATCTTCGATGACCATTACATCGTGGTTTTCATTGCTGCCGTAAATCATGACAATTTTTTGACCATCCGGCGACCATTGCGGATACAAATACGTCTTCTCCCCCTGGGTCAGTTTACGGACCTGCCGGCCGGCCACGTCCATGGTGTAGACATTGGCCATGCCGCTGCGGCCGGAAACAAAAACGATCCGCCGGGAAACCGGGGACCAGTGCGGATGACTGTCCTTTTCGGCGTGCCGGGTCAACCGCATGGTGGTTTCGTCCCCCACACTGGGCAGCAGGTACAAGTCATAATTGCCGCTGCCGCCGTTGCTCATGAAAACCAGGCTGCGCCCGTCGCTCAGCCAGCTCATGCCGGAATTGTAGCTGACGGTTGCGGTGATGCCGGGAAAGAAAAAATCGAATTCGCCGTCGTCCTGCTCTGCTTCAAAGTAGATGGTCTGGACAAGCGTGCCGTCGGGCCGGGCAACCACGATTTCACGCCGGTCACCGATGCCGCGTTCAAAGGCCAGCAGGTCGCCGCCGGGTGACCACAGGGGATTGGAATCGTTGTGCCCGATACTGATCGGCGTCAACGACCGGACAAACAGCGGCGCGATCGCATCGGCCGGTGGTGTTGCCCGAGCTTGCCCTTTTTCAGCCGTTTCCGGCTCACCGGTGGTGGCTGCCGGGGGTGAGAACGTTTGCGTGGCGGTGCGCTTCTGCAGTTTTGCGTCCGGCGGTTTTACTTCTTCATCCGAAGCGGACGGCGCCTGCGCTTCAAGGCGGGGCGCCCCGGCCGGCAACCCCGAGGCCGTGTCGCTTTCGGCGGGTTCATCGCCAACCACCGGCCAGGCCGATGGGAAGATATCTTCGGCACGAAGCAAAGCGCCCTGCCCTGCGACCAGCAGCGCAGCCACCAGTGCGAACCAGAATTTTAGCGGTGCATGCAATCGGCCGCCTCCTGTTAACCCATATCCTTGATCTGGCTCCAGTACTTGCGGGCGGCGCTGCGGATACTTTCAAAACTGTGCTGCCCTTCGAGCTGTTTGGGAAAAAAATCAAAGTATTCGCGCCAGGCCTGATTGGCCGCGGCGATCAGGCTTGCTTTTTTCGTCACCAGATAAAGTTTATGATACGCAATGGCGGTGTAGTAGTACGTATCGTGGACCGCTTCGCTGTAGGCGGCGGTGGGGAAAAAACGGGTGTTCTGCCTGGCGATCTTCAATTTGGCGATGGCCTTGGCAAAACTTTGCGCCGCCGCCCGCTTGTCGGACCAGACCAGCTTGTTCCCTTTTTCGTAGTAGGCGTGGCCCAGGTTGGTGTAGGTGACGGCAAATTGTTTGTAGATAATCTGCTGGTTTTCAGGCAACGCCAAAACCTTTTCAAACTCGCCGATGGCGTTGTCGTAGTCTTTTTTGTCGTCCATGTAGATTTGAGCCAGGCGGTGGCGGGCATCGGAGTAATCCGGGTTGTTGCGTTCGATGCGGCTGTACGCCTGAATGGCGGCATCGATGCGGCTGTTTTGTTCGGCGGTCTGGCCGATCTTGTAGTCGTCTTTCAAGAAAACCACTTTGTTGGCACCGCTGAAATCGAGTTCCGGTTTATTGAACTCAATGACTTTCTGCCAGTCCCGGTAGTCGCCGCCCACGGACAGGCGCACCTTGCGAAAGCCAAAATTGACCAGTTCGCCGTCCACCAGCGGGGTTTGACCGATTTTGACGCCGTCGACATAGACATCGGCCCGGGACGGCTCGGATTCGATTTTAAACAGGGCGTTGGCCATGTCGAGCACAAACGCCTTGTGCTGCCTGTCGGCATCGACACTCAACGTGGTGGTGACCGGCTGAAACCCGTGACGCGAGAGCAACAAGGCGTGCTCGTCATACAAACTCACCGGCACCGACACCTTGCCGTTGGCGCGGGTGGTGCCGACCCAGCTATTGTTCAGGTACACATTGACGCCCCACAACGGGGTCGTATTGGCCCCGTTGCGGGCGTTGGCGCCAATGGTGACCGTCGCCTTGGCGGCTTCGCGTTCTTCGTCCAGGTAGATCTGCCGCACGACTTTGTCACCGACCTTGAGCTGCCTGCCGTCGTTCAGGGCGACAATATCGGCCCAGGACGCATCAGCACCGGTTTTCACGATCCGCAGCTTGCCCTCCTCGCGGTAACCTTTGATTCTTCCGCCGGCATCGGTGCGGGCCGTAAGATATCGAAACGCGTTGCCCCGTCGGATTTTATAGTTGTGCTGCCCGAGGTTGATGCGGTAGCCGTCGTCATCGATGGCCGCGATGGCGCCTTCGAAGGGAAACTGATCGACAATACTGCCGGCAATAACCTTGGCGGTGCGGGGGATGTCCTGGGACCGGCGGGCCGTATTGATCTGGCTCAACAGTATTTTGCCGGCAGCGGTGATCACGGTCGATTCGATGGTGTAGCCGCTGTCGCCCTTGGTCACACTGCCCGACACCATCAGATCGACGGACTTGATCAAACCGGTGTGCTGCCAGCCTTGGGTCGACAAGGTCTCCATGTCGAGGGTGTGCCGCAACAACATCTCGCGCAACCGGGGCTTGTCGATCCGCGCAAAGCTCTTGTGCCTGAACAGGTTGTCGGCAACCGAAGTTTCAACGGCTTGCATGACCCCGGTCAAGTCTTTTTCAGGCGAGTTGTTGACGTAGCCGTACATGCCTACCTTGATCGGTTTGGGATTGGCCGGATAGAAGTAATGACGCAGGGTTCGTCTGCCCTTCAGGCTGACGGCGGTTTCCCATTTTGCAGGGATATGTCCCGGCACGGTGAGCTGTATCCGGGCCTTTTGACCGGCCCGGCCCTTATAAACATAGGTATACCGGCCGTCGGTTTTGGTTTTACCGACCTTCCTGCCGTCTATCACCACAACGGCCCCGGCAATGCCCCTGGTGACACCGTAGGCTTCCGTGAGGGCCTCGATCGCAACCGTGGCGTGGTAAACGTTTGCTTTGGGGCGGGTTTCGGGCCGGGTCTTTTGAACCGGCGCCGGCGTCACTGCGGCCCGGACCGTTTGCGCCGGCGCGGGCCTGGTCTTGGCAACCTTTGGTTTCGGCTTGGGAGCATACTTGCGCAGGGCGATATCGTATTTGTGGCCGGGTTTCAACCGCAGGGTTTTCTTCCAGGTGCGATACCCTTTTTTCCCGGCCTTGACTTTAAAGCCTTTGCGCGGCGCAGTGGAATACGTGTAGGTGTACTCGCCGTTCGCATCTGTCTGGCCCTGAAACTTATCCTGAATGCGAATCGAGACCCCGGCCAGAGGCTCATCGCCGGCGAGGACCGTTACGGTGACGTATTTTTCGTTTTCAAGATCGACATCGAAGTCATGCTGTTGGGTCGTATTCGAAACCAGTTTGGTGACAAAGGCGTGCCGCCAGGGTTCGATGCGGTAACCGTCGGCGCGGGTGTCCACCATCAGGCTCACCTGCTGGCCCGGCAACCGTTTCAGCCGGGTGCTGAACCGTCCCAGATTGTCGGTGGTTCCGGTTTCGACGCCATCGACGGACACCTGGGCCCCGGCCGCCGGGTCGCCGTCCAGGTTTACACGCAAGTTTACATCCACTTCGACCTGCTTCTGAGAATTGCAGGCAAAGCAGAGCAGTGCTGTCAAAAGAATTATTATGAATTTAAAGCAAGGCTTGTCCATAATGCTTCCTCCTGAAAGGCGAGGCAGTGGGCCTGTTCATCTACCTTGTTGTGGGTGCTATTTCCGGATGGACACGAACTACATTCCCGGCGGCTGAATATTCACTTCACCCGGATTTACGATTTTATCCGCGTCCGACGACGCGCCGGCGATGGTTTTGCGTTGGCTTTCTTCGATCTTCTTCAGCTTGAACGCCAGTTTTTTACTACCGCCGATTTCCACCGTTTGGGTTTCAGTGGCAAATCCGATGCGGCTGACCTCGACTTTGTAAACACCTTTGGTGATCGAATCCCTGGCGGATTCGAATTTGCCTTTTTCATCCACCGCAACGGAGGTGGAGGCGTTTTCCACCTTGGCGGTGGTGTTGATCATGTTGACGACCGTCCCCTGGGGATTCAGCCCTTCAATCACGTTCATGTTTTGATCGACCAGTTTTACCGTGCCGTAGATCCTGGTTGAACAGGCCGTGAACGTTAACGCTAGGCCGATTACAACAATCATGGCAAACTTGGACATCATTGTTAGCTCCTGAATTGGGGTTTTAAAAAAAAGAATAATAATGTGAGCAGAATTGCATATCAAAGCCTGACAATAACACCGGGGCATCTTGGCGATATTTCCTGGATTCCCGCCTACGCGGGAATGACGTGGGTTTTACCTCGCGATAATTCGGCGTCATACCCGCGCCTTACTTGATACGGAGCGGAAATGACGCCCAAACACGACGGTGCAAAACCGACTTCGTCATTCCCGCGCAGGCGGGAATCCAGGAAATATCGCAAATGTGCCTCGGCATTTCGATATAGAATTCTGCCCACTATAACGCTCTTGTTCCTGAGCCTAGTGCCCATCCGGAAATAGTAGATTTTGGCTCCTGGCAAAGCCCGAACATTTTTAAAACCGCAGGCATAGCGCGCTACTGCCGCAAGAACGTGAATGGCTCCGCCATTATTTTAAAAATGTGAGAACGCCGCCAGGGACCAAAAGATGCTATTTCCGGAAGGGTACGAGCCTAACCGCGT
>JANQIE010000231.1 GCA_028282295.1 Desulfobacterales bacterium
ATATTCATGGTATCTCCTCCTTTGTTGGGAAGAGATATTACCAGTTACTTTTGACGGATACGGTCAAACACCACCTGAAAAATGGTTATAGGTACGAAACTTTTTTTCGAGGCCCTAAAGAGACTCTCGCAAACATGCCTGTAAAATTTCGATACAAAAATTTTTACATTGTATTCTTAACGGATATAGCACTTATCGTCCTGGCGCTCTATTCAGCTCATTTAGTGCGATTTGATTTTGGCTTGCCGATTGAATATTCAGGTTTAATAAGAAATTTTCTACCATTTGTTATCACAACTAAAATTACAGTTTTTTTCTTTTTCGACCTTTACAGCGGAATGTGGCGATATACTAGTATTGCTGATTTGTTGAACGTTTTGAAAGCAGTTACTATCAGTTCTTTGGTTATTGTTGCGGGCATATTGTTTAGTACGCGTTTTGTTGGGTTTTCACGATCGGTCTTTATTATTGATTGGTGTTTCACCTTTTTATTCGTTACATGCTTCCGCTTGGGGGTCCGTTTCTACTACGAGCATGCTGAAGAAAACCAATCTTTTGTTCAGACCGCATTCATTTTTTTAAACTCTCTTAAGAAAAAAAGGGTGAGTAGCAAAAATTTGTTGATTATTGGAGCTGGTGACTGTGGTGAAAAGATTTTTCGCGAAATTCGTGACAACGCGTCTATCAAGTACCATGTTATTGGGTTTTTGGATGACAATCAACAAAAGACTGGAAGAAAAATACATGGCGTTCCAGTTTTGGGCGCCATAAATGGCATCGGTGATGTCGTAAGACGAGAAAACGTTGATGAAGTGTTAATTGCAATACCATCAGCTTCATCGGAACAGATGCGTAGATTACTGATAAATTGTGAAAACACTGGCGTCCCCTTTAAAACGGTTCCGAGTTATGGCGAACTAATAAATGGCCGGGTTACAATTAATAGTATTAGAGAAGTAGCCTACAGGGATCTTCTAGGTCGTGAACTCATTAAGTTAGACACTGATAAAATTGGTGCCTATTTAAAGAGCCAGTGCGTACTTGTCACTGGCGCAGGTGGTTCTATTGGCTCTGAGCTTTGCCGACAGATCTGTAAATTCAATCCTTTGAAATTGATTTTGTTTGAAAGAGCTGAAAGCCCTTTGCATGCAATTGAGTTGGAACTGTTGCACAGATATTCACGCCTTGAAATTATACCTATATTGGGCGACATCCGTGACAAAAATCAAACCATACGAACCTTTCAACAATTTGAGCCTCAAACGGTGTTTCATGCGGCAGCCTATAAACATGTCCCGATGCTTGAGCGGCAGCCGTGGAAAGCTGTTGATAACAACATTGCCGGAACTGTGAATCTGGTAAATGCGGCAACACGGTTTAATGTTGATCGCTTTGTTTTTGTGTCTACAGACAAGGCTGTGAGACCGACTAATATAATGGGGACCTCAAAAAGAGTTTCGGAGATATTAATTCAAAGTCAGAATGGGTGTGATGCTTCCAAGACACGTTTTATGATCGTGCGATTCGGCAATGTTGTGGGAAGTGTTGGGAGTGTTGTCCCCTTATTCAAAAAACAGATTCAAAATGGTGGACCTGTGACAGTGACCCATCCCGAGGTGACCCGTTATTTTATGACGATTCCAGAAGCTTGCCAGTTGATCCTTCAGGCTGGAGCCATGGGGGAGGGGGGAGAAATATTCTTGTTGGATATGGGCACACCGATTAAAATCGCCGATATGGCAAGGGATTTAATAAAGCTTTCGGGTTTTGAACCGGACGTCGATATTGAGATTGAATATATAGGACTGCGACCTGGCGAAAAGTTGTATGAAGAATTAATCACGGAAGGGGAAGGCATTGTTTCGACCAATCACGAGAAAATTATGGTGCTGAAAGGAAAAGAATGTAATCTCAGTCTGTTGAATGGTGATATCCAGAAGTTGGTAACAGTGGCTGAAGAGCAAGATGCCAGCAGAATCATAACGATACTCAAGAAAATCGTGCCGCAGTACACACCTGATTCAAATGGAGAAAAGACCGACGGCTGAGTAAGTAGGTAAAACTGTTGTCATACAAAGCCCCTGCGGGATAAACCGGCAGGGGCTTTTTGATTGTTGAAGACGTTGTGGCGATTTCGGGTTAATCTCTCGACCCACCAAATATGTGCAGTAAGGATTGGAATAGCAAAATGAAATCCAGATAAAGCGACAGGGCACCGATTATTGCCCCTTTGCGGACAACACCGGCTGATAGGTCGGCCGGTTGTGATACTGCCATGGCTTTGATTTTTTGCGTATCGTAGGCAGTCAGGCCGATAAACACAACCACGCCGATATAGCTGATGATCATCTGCATTGCCGAACTACCGATGAGCAAATTGACGAAAGAGGCAATGATCAGCCCGAAAAGGCCCATAATTAAAAAATTTCCGATACTGGTTAAATCACGCTTGGTGGTGTAGCCGTAAATGCTGCAGGCCAGAAATGTGCCGGCACAGATAAAGAAGGTCGAAGCTATCGAAGCTGAGGTGTATAGCAAAAAGATATAGGAAAATGTAGCGCCGTTCAGTGCGGCGTAAAACAAAAACATTCCGGTTGCTGTCGATGCGCTCATTTTCTGAATGCGCCCGGCAAGTATAAAGACTAACGCAAATTCACCGATTACCATCCCGTAAAAGATGAGGCGATTTCCGTAGATCAAATTTATCAAGGTTTCGTTGCTAGCGACATAAAATGCGATAAATCCGGTTAAGGCCAGTCCTATGGCCATCCAGTTGTATACGCTTCGCACAAAGGAATTAACCTGAACTTGGGCAGTTGATTTGCTGTAAGCAGCTGTAGGTTGCATTCAATCCTCCTGAAAGTTATTATTTTTATTTTGTATGGAGATATATAACACACTTATCGGCATATGCAAGATTTGCGCAGTATGACAAATTGATAAATATTAAGTCAATTTAGATACTGGTCAATTTGGGGGTATGGTGGTATGTTAACGATTAATACATTTATTTGGCAATTTATAAAAAAATAGCGATAACAGTAAGATAAGGCATGAAAGCTGATCAACTTTATCAACAACTCAAAGAGTTGGCTGAAAAACTTGGCATTGAAGTTTCCGAGCAAAGTTTCAAGTATTCGGGTATTCGTGTTCAAAGTGGGTTTTGCAGGGTTAAAGATCAGGATAGGTACATTATGGATAAAAACATATCGATTCATCGTAAAAATGCCTACCTTGCAAAGTGTTTGGCCTATAAGCCTCTTGATGACATTTACATCGTTCCGGCGGTACGTGACTATTTAGAAAAATATGTGCCAACAGCCAAACTCGATAAAATGTCAGGAAATAACAAGGAATCCCGTTAAAAGTTTACATAATATATCTTATCGGACTCAACGGGTGTGGTATTGGCAGTGCCATAGTGTTTGTGATAACTTCATAAATCGACTCATTTGTTGCTCCTTAGCAAATGAGTCGTTCAGATAAAAAAACGTTTCGTCTATGCTGACTACCCCCTCAAATTACCATTCCAATCGCCATATCTATTCCGTTTCCAGACTGACCTCGGAACTCAAAGCTTTAATTGAGGAAAAGTTTCCATTCATATGGTTATCAGGAGAAATATCCAATTACACAAAAGCCGCATCCGGGCATTCGTATTTCTCGGTTAAAGACGAAGCTGCGCAAATCAGTGCCGTCATGTTTCGCGGTCAGACCCGGAACCTTAGATTTGATTTGGAAGACGGCTTGGCGGTCGTCGGATTGGGGCGTTTAAGCGTTTATCCTCCCAGGGGCGCATACCAGATTATTTTTGAATATATCGAGCCCAAAGGTATTGGGTCCTTGCAAGTTGCTTTTGAACAGCTCAAAAAACGCTTGGCGGACGAAGGGTTGTTCGACACCTCGTTTAAAAAGCCGCTTCCTTTTTTGCCTAATAAAATCAGTATCATAACATCACCTACCGGGGCTGTAATTCACGACATGTTGAGGATCGCTGAAAGACGCTTTCCCAATTTGCATTTTCAGGTTATTCCGACCAAAGTTCAGGGTGACGATGCCGCAGATGAAATTGCCGACGCGCTTTCAGGGTTAAACCGTTCAGAGGACTCAACGGATGTGGTGATCTTGGCGCGAGGCGGAGGTTCCCTTGAAGATTTATGGGCATTTAACTCGGAAAAAGTCGCCCGGGCGATTTATAATTTAAAGATTCCGATCGTTGCGGCCGTTGGGCACGAAACCGACATAACCATTGCCGATTTTGTTGCTGATTTGCGGGCTCCAACACCTTCGGCGGCAATCGAAATGGTTTTACCGGACAAACAACACCTGCTCGATCAAGTTCATCAATTAACGGCATCATTAAATCGGAATATGCGTTCGATTTTAGACAACGGCCGAACACGGCTTATTGATGCCACGCAAAGACTTCAACATCCGGCCAAACGATTTCAAGACACCCGTTTGCGTGTGGATGAGTTGTTGTTTCGTTTAAAAGCGCAAACTCAGAAAATCCTCAAGCACGCACGCACTGAACTCGAATCAAATGCAACCCGATTACACAAACACAGCCCATTGCAACAAACAAAATTATTGCATAAGTATTTAGAACAAAACGTTCAACGCCTCAACCGTGCGGTTAAAGCGGTCTCAGACGCCAACACATCCCGGCTGGCGTCGCTAACCGGAACACTGAAAGCGCTTGACCCCTTGGCGATATTGGCGCGGGGCTACAGCATCACCCGCACCGTACCAGACGCCCAAATCGTACGCGATCAAGCTGCCGTCCAAGTGGGCCAGGAATTGGAAGTAAAACTCCACAAGGGCCACCTGAAGGTTGCCATTAATCAAAAAGGAACGCCTGATGCCAAAACAAACCTTTGATAGTGCACTGAAAAAACTTGATAAAATTGTAAGAGAGCTGGAGGCAGGCGAGTTGCCGCTTGAAAAGGCTATTCAAAAATTCGAGGAAGGCATGTCTTTGTCCAAATACTGCACAACTATTTTGGATGATACTGAAAAAAAAGTGACAATTCTAATCAAAGATGCCGAGGGCTCGCAGGTTGAAACGACGTTTGATCGCAACAACCATTTATAAAATTGCCGAATATACCGGAAGATACCAAAAAACTACACAACATGGCATTTGACCTGAACTCTTATCTGTCTGACGAACAGGCCCTGATCAATGCTGAGATTGACCGGATGTTGCCGGACAGCGACGGCATTTCGAGAATTGTCGAGGCAATGCGATATTCCCTTTTGGCTGACGGTAAACGTGTGCGTCCGATATTGTGTATCGCCGCTTTCAGACTGGTTGGCGGCAAAACCAAAGATATCCTGCCGGTCGCGTGCGCGCTGGAAATGATCCACACCTACTCGCTGATTCACGATGATTTGCCGGCCATGGACAATGATCACCTAAGGCGCGGCAAACCGACGTGTCATGTGATGTTCGACGAAGCAACGGCGCTTTTGGCCGGCGACGCGCTGTTGACCCTTGCGTTTGAAACACTCTCCGCCCCTACCCTTGCGGTCAACCGTACCGCCCAGTGGTTGGAGGTGATTCAAACGATCTCAAAAGCCGCGGGGTTTCGCGGCATGATCGAAGGTCAAATGCGTGACATGCACGCCGAAGGCAGCCAACTGACGCTTGATGCACTTGAGGTGCTCCACCATCTGAAAACCGGCGCCCTGATCCGTGCGTCCGTGCTGGCCGGAGCTGTCGTTGGGGGCGGTTGCGCCGAACAAATCAAAAACCTGGAAATCTATGCGCAAAACTTGGGCCTCGCTTTTCAGATTACCGACGATATACTAAATATCGAAGGGGATCCGCACTTGATGGGCAAAGCGGCGGGAACCGATGCCTTACGGTGCAAAAACACCTACCCGGTCATCATGGGACTGGACGAGGCCAAGCAGTACGCACGCACTATAATCGATCGAGCCTTGAAAGCGCTCGAAAATTTTGATAACAGGGCACAGCCCCTGCGGGAAATCGCGCAATACATACTGACTCGAAAACGTTGACCTGCAGCGAACGTCCACCCGGAAACAGCATTTCTGGCTCAGGACGGCGTTCTCGTCTTGCCCTGAATCAAATTTACTATTTCCGGATGGACGCAATCGAATAAGACGCGAATTCGGCACGAGCTTTAAATACAAATTCGGCTTCATCCAAAAAAAGAGGATGGACACTAACCGATTGCAGGTATCCGCGTTTTGAGCATACTAAAAGAAATAAACTCCCCCTCGGACATCAAACAGTTACCACGCAAGGAGCTTTTGCGACTTGCCAAGGAAATCCGCCAGCGAATCGTTGATGTGGTGGCGGTAAGCGGCGGCCATTTGGCGTCCAGCCTTGGTGCGGTTGAATTGACCATCGCCATGCATTACGTGTTCGACTGCCCGAAGGATAAATTCATCTGGGATGTCGGGCATCAGGCCTATGCCCACAAACTGGTGACCGGCCGCCAGCAACGCTTTGATACCCTTCGCAAATACGACGGCATTTCCGGTTTCACGCGCATGAGCGAAAGCGCCTACGACGCGTTTTCCACCGGACACAGCAGCACCTCAATATCCGCCGGACTCGGCATCGCCTGCGCGAAACATATTAAACACGACCCATCCAAAGTCGTCGCCGTTATCGGCGACGGCTCCTTAACCGCCGGGTTGGCCTACGAAGGTCTCAATCAGGCCGGCGACACCCACAAAGACAAAGACCTGATTGTTATTTTAAATGACAACGACATGTCGATCGCACGCAATGTCGGCGCCCTCTCCTCTTTCCTGAGCCGCACCTTTTCCGCCAAACGCCTGCAGGAACTGCGACGCGAATTCGGTGATTTTCTCAAATCCCTGCCCCGCATCGGCGACGATGTCTATCAGTTCGCCAAACGTTCCGAAGAATCGTTCAAAACCTTTGTGACACCGGGCATGCTGTTCGAAGCGTTTAATTTCGAATATTTCGGCCCCATCAACGGCCACCGCCTCAATCACCTGATCAACATACTCACCAACATCAAATATCTAAGAGAACCGGTCCTGCTCCATATTACCACCACCAAAGGGAAAGGTTATCCACCGGCAGAAAAAAATCCGGTCTATTTCCACGGCTGCGGCTCGTTTGACGCTGAAACCGGAAAATGCCTGGATATCAAGAAAACAGCACCGTCCTATACCCAGGTATTTGGCCGCACAATGGTAGACCTCGGTCACAACAACGAAAAAATCGTTGCCGTTACCGCCGCCATGCCCGAAGGCACCGGACTGGTTGAGTTCGCGCGGTCATTTCCCGAACGTTTTTTCGATGTCGGCATTGCCGAGCAACATGGTGTGACCTTTGCCGCCGGTATGGCGACCGAAGGCTTGCGGCCGGTGGTGGCGATCTACTCGACCTTCCTGCAGCGGGCCTACGATCAAATCCTGCATGATGTCTGCCTTGAATCGTTGCCGGTCGTTTTTGCTCTGGACCGCGGTGGCATCGTGGGCGAAGACGGGCCCACCCATCACGGCCTTTTCGATTTTTCCTACCTGCGCCATTTGCCCAACATGGTTGTCATGGCGCCCATGGATGAAGACGAACTGCGGCGCATGCTGCTCACGGCCATCAAATATGAACAGGGCCCGATTGCGTTTCGCTATCCGCGCGGGGCCGCAACCGGCATGCCGCTCGAAAAAGAAATTAAATCTCTTGAAATCGGCAAAGCCAAGGTGCTCACACAAGGCCGGGATGTCTTGATCCTGGCCATCGGGCGCCCTGTGCAAGACGCACTGGCCGCCCAAAAAATACTGCAACAGGATCAAATTGAAGCCACGGTAGTCAATTGTCGCTTTGTCAAACCCTTGGATAATGAGTTGATCTGCAAATTGGCCCAAGAAATTCCCCACATCATCACAATCGAGGAAAACACGCGGCAAGGCGGATTCGGCAGCGCCGTTCTGGAGACCTTGGCCGATGAAGGCATCACTACCTATCAACTAAAACGCATCGGCACTCCCGACCAATTTGTCGAGCACGGCCCCCAGCAGTTTTTGCGTGAAAAATACGGTATTGACGCGGCGCAAATCGTCGCTGCCGCCAAAGCATTCCACCGGAGCGCGGTGACGACAATTACTTCACGTTCGCAACCGCATTCCGTATCAGCCTGAAGATCCCATTCGCGTTTACGATCCCGAAGACCATGGCACCATCCAAATCCAGACTCGATTTACTTCTTGTGGACAAAGGACTCGTTGCCAGTCGTCAGCGCGCCCGGGCCCTGATCATGGCCGGAAACGTCATGGTGGACAACCAGCGGGTGGACAAACCCGGCATTTCAGTGAGCACGTCCGCGCAAATAATTCTGCGGGGCAACGATCCTGCCTATGTCAGCCGCGGCGGACTGAAACTCAAAAAAGCCCTGGACCATTTCCAGATTGACATCAACGGGTTGGTTTGCATGGATGTGGGCGCCAGTACCGGCGGTTTCACGGATTGCCTGTTACAGCACGGCGCCCAAAAAGTATTTGCCGTTGATGTCGGATACGGCCAACTCGCCTGGAAGCTGCGCCAGGATGCACGTGTGATCCCGGTGGAGCGCACCAACATCCGTCACCTGGCGGTTGAAACAATCGGTGTTCCGATCGACCTGATCACGGTGGACACGTCATTTATATCGCTAAAAATCGTGCTGCCCGCCGTATTGAAGTTCCTGAAGCCCGCCCGTGCGGATCTTATCTGCCTCATCAAACCACAATTTGAAGTCGGCAAGGGCAAAGTTGGTAAAGGCGGGGTCGTGCGAGACCCCGACCTGCACACCGAAGTTCTGGCTCACCTGAACGCCTTTTTCCCCTCAATCGGTCTGACCCGGGTGGCTCTTACCACCTCACCAATACTCGGCCCCAAGGGAAACAAAGAGTTTATCGTTCATTTACAACGTGCACCCCATGCTATTAGTCGCAGCTAGTGCCCATCCGGAAATAGTAGATTTTGGTTCCCGGCAAGACCCGAGCATTTTTAAAACCGCAGGCATAGCGGGCTATGTCGAGGATTTTAAAAATGCGAGAACACCGCCGGGGGCCAAAAGATGCTATTTCCGGATGGACACCAGCTAAGGGGGCCAATGGGAACATAAATAGCGCTGGAATATTTAGCCGTTTTCAGTTAGGTAAACCGGAAAGAACGGCTCATGTGGCAAGGGAGGCAGCCAAGCATGACTGAAACATATACAAAGGCCCGTTTTTGGAAATGCGCCTTACAAGTTAATCCTGCCGGGTATATCGAGTATCGTGGAGAGGACCATGGCCTGACCGAAGAGCAATATAACAACGAGCTGCTCAGGATTTGCCAGGATCAGAATATCAAAATTATCGGGTTGGCTGACCATGGCAAAGTGGATGCAGTTGATGAAATCCGTAAACTTATGGAGAAACATGACATTATCGTTTTTCCTGGATTTGAAATCGCATCAGCAGAAAAGGCCCATTTTGTGTGCCTTTTTCCAGAAGATACAGGCCAAGACCAACTTAACAGATATCTGGGTAACCTTGAGTTACTGGACCCTGACAATGGTGTGCGTCCTTCAAAGCTTGGAGCGCAAGAGTTGCTACGTAAGGTGGATTGTGCGGGAGGTTTCAGCTACGCAGCGCACTGCACTAATGATAACGGGGTACTATTTAGAAAGCTAAATCATGTATGGAAATGTGATTATCTCAAGGCCGCTCAGATTTCAGGTCTAGTTGATGATCTAAAGGACGATGAAGGCCGAGCTTTTCGGCAAATTCTTCTGAATAAGGATCCCAACTACGAGCGTGATAAACAGATCGCCATCATCAACGCAAAGGACGTATCTCACCCAGAGGATTTAAAAAATCCTAAAGCGTCTTGTCGCATCAGAATGACAAAGCCTTGCTTTACCTCATTCAAACAGGCCTTTCTTGATCCGGATTCGCGGGTGCGATTAAATTCAGATGTCCCGGAAAACTATTATTCTTATATTGATTCCGTACGATTTGTCGGTGGTTATTTGGATGGTATCAAAATCGATTTTTCCGAGCACTTGAATGCGGTTATTGGCGGCAGGGGAACCGGGAAATCGACCTTGATAGAGTCTTTACGGTATGTTTTGGGACAGCGTCCATACGGGAAACATGCAGAAAAGCAACATACAGAAATAATAAAGGAAAACCTTGGAAAAACGAAGGGGCGCGTTGAGGTGGCGATTCGTTCCTCGACAATGAACGGAAAGCGGTTTGTCGTCTCGAGACGGTATGGCGAAAGCACAATTGTAAAAGATGAAACCGGTAGTGTCTCGACGTTTACACCTCAAGAGCTTTTACCACGATTGGAAATATACGGCCAGAATGAGATCTATGAAATTGCCCAAGACCCATTAGGACAACTAAAACTTTTTAAGCGATTTTGGGACGTTGATAGTTCGAAACTTGATTCAAAATTAGCGCAAATTGCCGCCCAAATGGACAAGAACCGCAAAGATATAATAGGCGCTAGGCAACACCTCTCAGATATCGAGGATGAGGTTTCAAAACTACCGAAATTATCAGAGCAAGTTGCACAGTTCAAAGAGCTTGGACTAGAAGAGAAGCTTAAGATAGTACCCAGAATAGAAAAAGAAAAAAGACTGTCAAGCCGGGTTGAATCAGAGTTGGATGACCTTGAAGGATCATTAGGTGCATTTAAGGAGCATTTGCCGGACACCACGTATTTGAGTAACGCCGCCTTGGATCAACTACCACATGCGGATCGACTTAAACGAATCAAGGGGCTTTTGGATGAATTGAAAAAAAACCTGCAGCCATCCATAACCAAGATTGAAACGTTGTTGGCTGAGGCAAAAAACAAAATTTCAGAAACCCGGACGAATTTACAGGCTGATATTGAAAGCGAAGAAACAAAACTTGCCGCGGCATTCAAGGAAATACCTTCTTGTGAGGGACGAAGCGGGAATGAAATTGGCGTTCAATTTCAAAATTTATTAAAGGAGATTGAGCGCATTCGGCCTAAAGAGGCCATTCTAAAAACAAGTCAAACTCGACTTAAAGAACTCCATCGGGTTCGTGAAGATCTTTTGGCAGAGATGTCAGAGGCCAGGGCGGAGCGATCCGCTAATTTCCAAAACGCGTTAAAGAAAATAAACAGGAAACTCAAAAGCAAACTGAAGCTCACAGTCGCGCCGGAGGCCAACAGGCAACCGTTGAAAAATTATTTACAAGCATGCAACATGGAAGGCGTCGGTCCGAAACGACTGGCGTGGGCTGAAACCGCTGAAGATTTTTCTCCAGTTAAATTGGTTGAACTGATCCGTTCAGACGAAAACGTAAGTGCCCTTACCTCTGCCGGGTGGGAGATCACACCCACAGTTGCGGATGCCTTATGCAAGCTCAGACCGTCACAGCTTATGGAAATAGAGGAAATAGAACTTCCTGACACGATTACCATTGAGCTGAATGTCGCCCGCAAAAAGGAAAAGGAAAATTACCGGTCGCTGAACAGGCTGTCAACCGGGCAGCAGTGCACCGCAATATTGCACATGCTCCTGCTGGAAAACCAGGATCCCCTCTTGATTGATCAGCCCGAGGATAATTTGGATAACGCCTTTATTGCAGAGCGAATAGTAGAAGAACTGCGCTCTGCAAAAATTGCCCGACAATTCTTGTTTGCAACACACAACGCAAACATCCCCGTCTTTGGTGATGCTGAATGGATCGGTGTTTTCAAGGCCGATGAAAACCGAGCGTTAATGCCATCGTCAGCCCAGGGAGCTATTGATCTATCTCAAATCCAGAAAGAAGCTGCTAAGATATTGGAAGGCGGCAAAACGGCCTTTTTTCAGCGCAAAGAAAAATACGGCTTTTAGCAAAGGTGAACCATGCTGCGGTCTGAACTTTTAGAACTCATCGCCAATGGCGAAAGCTCCGGGGTTGAATTTAAGCGCGATGATATCCGACCTGAACAGTTGGGGAAAGAAATCGTCGCCTTGGCTAACTTCCAAGGCGGCATAATCTTGCTTGGCGTTGAAGACGACGGCACAATTAGTGGGATCCAGCGCGAAAATCTTCAAGAATGGGTCATGGATACGGTATTTGCAACCAAGGTTCACCCCATGATTCTCCCTTTTTATGAGGAAGTCGTCATGCTCGATGACAAGCGGGTTGCTATTATCTCCTTTCCTCAGGGCACGACCAAGCCTTATGTGTTGGGGCATAACCACCGGGAGGAAATCTACATCCGCGTCGGCAGCGTTTCAAGATTGGCGACCAGGGAACAACAGGCACGACTATTTGCCAGTGGTGGCATTTTACATCCTGAAATATTGCCTGTTGCCGGGACATCGTTTGCATCTTTGGATCTCGAGCGCCTCAAAGACTATTTGAAGAATGTAATCAGTGACCCGGAAGTACCTCAAAGCGATGGTGATTGGATTCGTCGATTATCGGGTATGGGCTTTATGACCACAGCTTCCGATAATCACACTGTGTGTACCATTGCCGGGTTATTGTTGTTTGGGCTTACACCAAGAAAATTCATTCGTCAGGCAGGCATCCGCTTTATGGTTTTTGAAGGAACGACAAAAAAATACAAATCGTTAACGGATGAGGTGGTAGATGGGCCACTTGTCGGGCGTTGGGCGATGGATGAGGCAGGATCGCGTATATTGGTTGATCATGGCGTAATCGATACCTTATCTGAAAGGATTCGTCCTTTTGTTACCATAGATGCGGGGGAAATCGGCGAAAATATGCGGCGGTCTAAAAAATGGATCTACCCCCGGGAAGTGATCAGAGAATCCGTAATTAACGCAATTGCCCACCGGGACTGGACTCGTTTTGTGGATATTGAAATAACAGCCTATTCGGATCGCCTTGAAATTAACAGCCCGGGCGCATTGCAGAACTCCATGACAGTCGAAAAGATGATCGCCGGTCAGCGTTCGCCACGCAATCCAATCATCGTGGAGGTACTGAAAGATTACGGCTATGTGGACGCACGCGGCATGGGAGTAAGGACGAAAATAATCCCTCTGATGAGGCAATACAATCAAACCGAGCCCATTTTCGAGGCTACTGACGACTACCTGAAAACAACATTGCCGCAAAGGGGGGGCGTATGAGGGCGAGGGCTGCTCGATCGGTTGAATCATTAAGTTGCTATCCTCCTGAATTAGCGCATGTTTGGCCGATATTATAACTTGATTTTTTTTAGATTAGCATATAACAAAAATCTTTTTGAATTTGAGTACATCTCATACCGATAAGCCGACAAGGTAAATCCAAACAAGAGAGGAGCCTCGATGAGTGAAATGGAAAAAATCAGAAATATAGCGCTGGTGGGCCATGGCGGATCAGGAAAAACCTCGCTGGCCGAAGTCATGCTTTTCAATACCGGAGTCACAAACCGATTGGGTCGCGTGGAAGACGGCAACACCGTCATGGATTTCGAAGCGGAAGAGCTTAAACGGACCTCAAGCATCAGCAGCGGATTCGCTCAGTTCGGCTACAAAAAACACATCATCAACATCATCGACACCCCTGGTGACCAAAACTTCTTCTCCGACGCCAACGCCTGCATGCAGGCTGCCGACGGCATGATCGTGCTGGTCGACGCCGTGGACGGCGTCAAAGTACAAACCGAGCAGGCCTGGGAAATCGCCGAAGGCTTCAAGGCGCCGGTTGTCATCTTCGTGAACAAACTGGACCGGGAACGGGCCGATTTTGACCGCGTGCTGAACGACGCCGCTGAAATATTCGACCCCAAACCGATCAAGCTGCATCTGCCCATCGGCAAGGAAGCCGATTTCAAAGGCATTGTCGACCTGGTTGCGATGAAAGCCTACAGCTACGACGACAGCGGCAACGCCACCGAAATCGACATCCCCGCAGACATGCAGGACCTGGTGGAAAGCGAACGAGAAGCGCTGGTGGAAAACGTCGCCGAGGCCGATGATTCACTCCTGGAACGCTACCTTGAAGGCGAGACCCTGACCGATGACGACATCAAAACCGCCCTAAAGGCCGGAACCCTGGATCGCACCTTTGCCCCGGTTCTTTGCGGCGGCGCAACCATCAATACCGGTATTGATCTGTTGTGCGATTTCATCGTCAATTGCATGCCCTCCCCTGCCGACCGCGGCAACTGGACCGCCTTGGATGAATCCGGTGAAAATGAAGTGGAAATCAGCCCGGATCCGGATGCGCCCTTTGCCGGTTTTGTGTTCAAAACCATCGCCGATCCCTTCGCCGGCAGACTTTCCATCTTCAGGGTGATTTCCGGTTCGCTCGGATCGGACGGCAACATCTACAACACCAACAAAAGCGCCAAAGAACGATTTTCACAACTGTTGCGAATCGCCGGCAAGGAGCAGAAACCCGAAACCGGTGCCATCCCCGGTTCCATCGTGGCCGTCGCCAAACTCAAGGAGACTTTTACCGGCGACACCCTTTGCAATGACAGCCGCAAGGTGAAATTCTCCTGTGTGGAGCCGCTCCCCACCCTGATTTCATATGCCGTCGGTGCCAAGACGCAAGGCGACGAAGACAAAGTATACATTTCCCTGACCAAAATCCTGGAAGAAGATCCGGCCCTGAAACTGGACCGCAACGCGGAAACCAAGGAAATCCTGCTCGCGGGCCGGGGCGAAATCCACATCGAAACCGCCGTGGATAAAGTAAAACGCAAATTCAATGTTGAAATGACACTCGACACACCCAAAGTCCCCTATCGCGAAACCATTAAAAAGAAAGTCCGGGTGCAGGGCAAACACAAAAAACAGAGCGGCGGGCACGGCCAATACGGCGACTGCTGGGTGCAAATGGAACCCCTGCCGCGCGGCAAGGGCTTTGAATTCGTTGACGCCATCGTCGGCGGCGCCATTCCCAAGACCTACATCCCGGCCGTCGAAAAGGGAATCGTCGAATCGGCCGCCCGAGGAGTTTTGGCCGGCTTTCCGTGCATCGATTTCAAGGCGACCCTTGACGACGGCGGTTTCCACGCGGTTGACTCATCAGAAATGGCCTTTAAAATCGCCGGCTCCCTGGCCTTTAAAAAGGCTGCCCAGGAAGCCGCTCCCACCCTTCTCGAGCCGATCATGGACGTAACAGTAACAACCCCCGACGAATTCATGGGCGACATCATGGGGGATTTGAACGGGCGTCGCGGACGCGTTCTCGGCATGGACACCAAAGGTAAAAACCAGGTCATCAAGGCCCAGGTGCCGATGTCCGAGTTTTTAACCTATGCACCGGATTTACGTTCCATGACCGGCGGCCGGGGCATGTTCACCATGGAGTTCTCCCATTATGATGAAGTACCGGCCCAATTGGCGGAAAAAGTAATCGAAGCCGTCAAGAAAGAGAAAGAACAAGAATAGACCGACACCGGCCGACATAAACTCAAAATCGAGTAGGAGGGGGAGTCGCCTCCCCCGTCCTCTCACACCACCGGGCATACGGTTCCGTACCACGGCGGTTCATGTTGTACATTGAAGTTTTCGC
>JANQIE010000192.1 GCA_028282295.1 Desulfobacterales bacterium
GGCGTTCTCGCATTTTTAAAATCCTCGACATAGCGCGCTATGCCTGCGGTTTTAAAAATGCTCGGGCCTTGCCAGGAACCAAAAGCTACTATTTCCGGATGGGCACTGGTTAACTCTTCGGCGTTTCAGACCCTCGAGTTTAGTCTTTTTAAACCTTGCGCCGGTTCGGTTCGACGGGCTGGATCGCACCAAACATACACGCGATCATTTTTTTGCCATCCGTTCGACCACCCGGTGTTGATAATATTGGGGCATCTCAAAGGCCACGCTGGAGTTGCGTATGGCATTGAGCTTGGTAATCATCAGATTAAGCTTTTTAAGTGTGCGGTATTTCTCCGCTGCATTCTGGATATCACCCAATAATTCTTCGGTACGCTTGATGTCCTTGCGCAATTCGATTTCAGGCGGAGAGCAACCGGCGTTGCACAGTATTTTATGCGCCAGGCGCAGTTCCTCGGGGATATGCCGGTCATCCTCAAAAACAATCGGCTTGCCTGCGCCGCGCAGATTCTCGAAAGCCCCTTCGCGCTGGGCCTTCAAGATGCGTTCTTCAACGATTTTTTCAAATCCGGTAAACATTTTTGATCCTCAAAAGTTTATACCTTTGAACATCATACAAGCCTAAAAAAGGATTTCAAGCCATAAGTGTCCATCCGGAAATAGTAGCGAGCATGCGGGATCAAGGCGGACGGGCAGTTTGAACCGCAGGAATGTCAAGATTATCGAGGATTCAAACGTGACGCCCAACACCAATATCGCGCACAAGATGCATTTTTTTCGGATAGACACAAGATAACGTCGACAGCCGTAATGTCCACCTATGTTATTTGGTGCCGCATTTAAAAAGCCCCTTTGCACCAGGCAAAAGGGCTTTGGCGATCGTAAATTATTATTAACATCGGTCAGCGGGCAAACAGCTTTTCGGCGACACTGTAATTCGAACCGATATCGCGACGCAGGGCCAGCCGGTTGCCGTCGGCATCCTCGCGGGGAATCACCCTTACCTTGCCGTTATCGTAGGCCGCGAGTAGTTTGTTGGCCAGCCGGGCCGCAACTTCACCGCGTTGTTGTCCGGGTTTGACCGTGACATTGGCGTTCAAATAGGCCACGCGTGTGCCGTCGGATTTAAACAGCTCTTGCTGGTCGACATAGGTCATTGCCGAAGGAATCAACTGGAGGCCCTTGCGTTTGAGGTACTTCATATCCATTGCCACCGGCTCGCCCTTGGTGCAGGACCAGGGGTAGCCCTTCTGGCCGTCCGGACCACCAGGGCCCGTCATCAGGGCAATGCAAACCGCCACTTGGTCGTCACGCACGTCCGGCGCCACTTGATCGAGGTTTCCTGCCAGGGTGGCTTGTATCAGCGCCCCCAGATTGCGCACACGCCGGGCAACCGGCTGTGCTTCGGGCTCGCCGGGGCGGATATTGATCTCGCACACCCGTATCCGGGTTGGCCGGCCGTCGGCATCCATCGACACGAAACAGCCGGGATAAACAATGCAGGGCCGCAGGATTTTCCTGGCCCGCATGGCGTCGACCAACGGCGCCGCGATAGTTTGCGCGGCCATTTCAATCAACCGGGGCGTTTCCATGGGGTGCGGTGAGATCGCACCGGTCCCGCCGGTGATCGGATTGTTCCTGCCGGCCGGTCCTTCGAAGCGTTCGGGATAATCCATGGCCGTGGGCAATATCCGGAAATGCCCGTTGCCGTCCACCAGAATTGTAAAACTGATCTCCACCCCGGACATGCGGGCTTCGATCAACAAGGGCCACGCCGCTTTTTTACCGAACAGCCCTTTGTAGCTATCTTTGTAGTCCCTGATCAATTGATCATAAACGTCCTTGATTTCCCAGGCGTTGAGGATCACCCGGGCCCCTTTGCCACCGGCGCTGTAAGGATATTTCAGGACCACGCCGCCCACTTCGTCGAGGTACGCCAGGCTGGTTTGCAGAACATCAGAATAGTATTGGGCATCAACCGTAGTCCACTTCGGCGCCACCGGAATACCGGCGTCGCGGCACAGTTCTTTGCACTTGATTTTGTCGCCCTCGATAAAGGCCCCGGCTTGGCCCAGCCCCAGAATCCGGTTATCGAAACCGGCTTCAGCCACCCGGTCCACCAGCCCCGAAAACAACAACGTCTCGGGCATCGGCACCACGTAATCGATCCGCTCGTCCTGCAACGCTTTAATAATGGCGGCCGCGTAATCGTCAACGGAATTGCTCGCGGTCTCGACAAACTGCACTGGCCATTCCAACTGCGCCGCATACGCCGGCATGGCCGGTGTGCCCCTGACCACCATTCCCGCATACGGCTCCGGGTACTGGTCACTCTTGGCGGTTGCTGTCACATAAGCGCATAAAAGTGTTCTCCCATCGGTTCCGGCGAAGGCTATCTTTTTCATCATTTCTCCTTGTTCGCGCAATTCAATTACCCGTTCAAAATCCGCGTATAATAACAGTTCAGCGCCGCGTGTCAAACGTATAATGGCGGATTCGCGACCTTTGCAATTGCATTTTCACCAATATCCTGATAGTGATTTTTAAGATATTGGTTCGCTTTGTTACAAACGGCAATATATGGCTCGTTACACCAATTTGGCCGGACACCCCCGGCAAATTCATCAACGACAATTATCATTCGCCGCTTTGATACGTTTGGCGCGAAATTGATATAAATACTGAGCATGTAATGCAAAAACCGGTGGCAACACAATACGAAGCAGGTCCGGACTTGCCGGTAAGCTTACAGGGCTGCCGAATGATTGTCATCCGGCATTACAATGCCATAGGATGTTGTTTTCCAGCAGTGTGATGAAACCATACGGGGCAAATGTGATACGAAACCGGCGGCATCACATTTGACGGTTTTATCAACGTTGCATTTGCGTCGGCGATGGTTCTGACAAAATTGTTGTAGCTTTTTTTCTCTGTATGAGCCGGAAGTTGCGTTTGAATGCCCGAGAAACCCGCACCTCATTTTGAACAGGTTACAAACTTACCGTCCAGGGAAGCCCCGCTTTCGAGCGAACCCGGTGGCCGGTTGACTATCGAGCCATCGACGCCGAACCCCGCCCCGTCTCAAAACGTCCCCCCTCGCCGGCCCGGCGCCAAACCGCTGAAGGCTCAAACCGGCGAGAAGCTTATCGAATCATACCTGCGGCCCGCACCGGTCAGCGAACCTTGCGCCCACAACACCCCGGCCAAGGGGTCCGATCCGGATATAAAAAAAATATCGGAATCGACGTTTGCCTGGCCGCCGAAAGATCTAAAGCACCTGGTTCAGGTAAATCGCACCTTTGTTGTCAACAAGCTCAACTACCTGAACTTTCAGGACGGCACCCTTTATGTGAATTTCCGGCACACCCGGCTCAATCATGTCATCTCATTTAAAGCCCAACCGCAGCCCTGCCTGGGGGACCAACTGATATGCGTCTGGAGCAAGGGGCAGAACGTCACTCAAAAAATCAGATCCTATACTTTCAAAGACATCCTGGTCCCCCATGATACGAACAGTCTGCTGATCACCCCCGAACTGGTGGATCTGGACGAAACGGCCGTCTATCTGCGCCTGCCCCGAACGGCTTACGAAGTCAGTTGCCGTCAAAACCGCCGGTTCGCCTGCCCCGGTATCGACGTGCGGTTGATCCAAAACAGCGCAGTTTTCAAGGGGCGCCTTTTGGATTACAGTCCAGCGTCCTTCCGGGTTGAACTGGCGGCCAAGGCCCCGCAAAATTTCCAATGGGTCAACGCGGATCATCCGGTCAACATTGTTTTTACTGAAAAGCACCATACCCTTTACTCAGGCGAATGCCGGATCACGAAACAAAGTTTCGGGCAAAAAACGCGCACCTTTGTCTTAAAACCGCTCGACTACCAGATTCAACGGTTCCGGCCCAAGGAGTTTCGCAGTACACGCCAAACCCTGGTCCCCTCCCCCAGTCTTTACTTCAGGCACCCATTGACCAAAAAACAGATCGATCTGAAAGTGATCGATCTGTCCGGGTCCGGCTTTGCCGTGGAAGAGCAGGATTTTAACACCACCCTGCTGCCGGGCATGATCATACCGGAACTGGAATTAAGATTTTCCAACCGCTTCAAACTGCACGGCAGTGCCCAGGTGGTGTATCGCAAACGCGCAGCGGGCACCGGCGACACTCACGGCGCATGCTTTCGTTGCGGCCTGGCCCTTTTGGATATGGATGTCCAGGACCACTCCAATCTGTTGTCGATGCTCTACAAGGCCCACAACAGCAATGCCCATGTGTGCAACGAGGTCGATCTTGACAAGTTATGGAATTTTTTCTTTGAATGCGGCTTTGTCTACCCTCAGAAATACGCCTACCTGCAAGGCAACAAAGAAAAGATAAAACAAACCTATCAAAAGCTGTACACCAGCAACCCTAATATCGCCAGGCACTTTATCTACCAGAACAAGGGGCGCATCCTGGGCCACATGGCGATGCTGCGCTTTTACAAAAAAAGCTGGATGATCCATCACCACGCCGCCAATCGCTACGAATCAAATGTCGCCGGCTTGAACGTCCTGAACCAGATCGGCCGCTTTATCAACGATTCGCATCGGCTGCTTTCGTTTCATATGAGCTTTGTGCTGTGTTACTATCGACCGGAAAACCGCTTTCCCAAGCGGGTATTCGGCGGCGCGGCCAGGCGGATCAGCGACCCGCACGGCAGTTCCGTGGACCATTTTGCTTATTTTCACTACCGCCGCCACATCAACCAGGGGTGGAACATGGTGGGTCCGTGGTCGCTGTCGCAGGCCCGGTCCCAGGACCTTGTGGAATTGGCAACCTTCTATCGTCAGCAGTCCGGCGGCCTGATGCTCAACGCCCTCGATCTGGAGCCGGATGACACCGACTACACGGATTTGTCCGATGCGTATCAAAAACTGGGCTTCAGACGCGAACGGCATTTGTTCGCCCTGAAAAAAAACGGCAAACTCAAAGCCGTCATCATGGTCAATGTTTCCAACCTGGGCCTGAACATGTCGGATCTG
This sequence comes from Desulfobacterales bacterium, assembly GCA_028282295.1. Lineage (GTDB taxonomy): Bacteria > Desulfobacterota > Desulfobacteria > Desulfobacterales > JANQIE01 > JANQIE01. The sequence continues at coordinate 5,018 of JANQIE010000192.1, forward strand.
ACCAACTGCATTAAATTTTTCGTGATCGATCAGGATGACTTCTGCGCCAAAACCTTTCGGTCACTTTTGTTTTTCTTAGCCGTGAAATTCGGCCAGAACGAACTGCCGGTGCTCATCTACCCGGTAACCTTTGCGGATCAGCACAAAATCAACTATGAAAAAACATATGAATTGTACGTCTTGAACCTGGAATACCTGGATCACTATTTTCGTTTTCTCAAACATCTGCTCAGAAATATACAGCACTAGCCGAATCGCCCTGTGACCCATGCAAACAAACGCCGGAGCACCCCCGAAGCTTTACAATAGCAGAATTATCGATAGCTTCATTAAACTGATCAAAAGCGAATACGGCTATGTCGACATCAACGCCGTGCTCGCCTTTGCCGGGATCGAACCTTATCAGATCAACGACGAAGGCCATTGGTTCACTCAACAACAGATCGACCGGTTTCATCGCAAGCTGACCGAGGTCACCGATAATGCGGACATCGCCCGCGAAGCGGGCCGCTACGCGGCTTCGCCCGACGCCATCGGCACCATGCGCCAATTCGTACTGGGCATGGTCGGGCCGATCCGCCTGTTTGAAGTCATCGGCAAGGCCACCCATAAACTGACCCGTTCCAGCGACTATGCCGCCCGCAAGCTGGCCGCCAATAAAATCGAAATAACGGTGACCCCCAAACAGGGGGTTCGGGAAAAACCGTTCCAATGCCAGAATCGAATCGGCTTTTTTGAATCGGTCGCCCTTATGTTCGATGCCGGCCTGCCTAAAATCCAACATCCCGATTGTATGTTCAAAGGGGCGCCGGTCTGCCGCTATGTCATCACCCTGGATCGCTCCACGGCATCGGTATGGCGCAAAATACGGCGCGTCAGCGCCACGGTCCTTGCCGCGCTGGTATTGCCGCTGCTTTATTTCTACCCGCCTCACAGCCTGCTCTACTACCTGCCGCTCGCCGCATGCGGCTACACGCTGCTAAGCGAGATTTGCCTGAATCGGGAGAGAAAAGAGATCAAGGCCAGTCACAAACATCTAACCGGCGCCGCGGGCAAATTGCTGGAACAAATCGATATCAACTACAACAATGCCCGCCTGGTCAACGCCATTGGCCAGGCCGTAAGCCAGAAAACCAATATCGACGGCGCGCTGCAAAGCATCATCCAGGTATTTGAGAAACACCTGGATTTTGACCGCGGCTTGATCCTCTTGAGGGATCAGGTCAAAAACCGCCTGATCTTTCGCGCCGCTTACGGCATCGACGACGCCTTGCGGCGCCTGATCAAAAAAACGTCCTTTCGGTTGAATTCGCCCGATTCCAAGGGGGTCTTCATCGACACCTACCACAAGCAAAAGCCGTTTTTAGTAAACGAGGTCAGGGACATCCTGCCGGACCTGTCACCCCACAGCCGTGAATTCACCCGTCGATCCGGTACACGTAGTTTCATCAGTTGTCCCATTGTGTGCGAAGGCGTGTCCCTGGGCGTGTTGGCGGTTGATTGCGTCGATTCCCGCAAACAGTTGACGCAACAGGACATCAACCTGCTGATGGGGCTGGCGCCGGTGATCGGCATCAGCATTCGCAACGCCGAACTGCATGAAACCACCCAGCGGCAGTTGCGATCGATGATTCAGGTCATGGCGATCAGTATCGACGCCCGCGACCCGCTTACATCAGGGCATTCCGAGAAAGTAACCGAATATGCTTTGGGGATCTGCGATGAACTCGGTTTGTCCTTTGAACGTAAAAGTGTCATTCGGGTGGCGTCCCTGCTGCACGACTATGGCAAAATCGGTGTGCCGGATGATATCCTGAAAAAGAAAGGCTGCCTGTCCCGCACCGAATTCGAAATCATCAAAACCCACGCCATCAAAACCAGAGAAATACTTGACGAGATCAACTTTGAAGGCATGTACGCGCGCGTACCCGACATCGCCGGCGCCCACCACGAGAAGATGGACGGCAGTGGGTATCCCCAGGGGTTGCGCGGCGAAGAGATTCCCCTGGGAGCGCGCATTATCGCCGTGGCCGATTTTTTTGAAGCGATCACCGCCAAGCGTCACTACCGCGATCCCATGCCGGTCACGGTAGCCTGCCAACTGCTGAAAGAAGCCCGCGGCGCCCAATTCGACGAAATCGTCGTGGATGCGTTTTTGCGATTTTTCAACACCCGGCATGCTGTCAAATCACTGCCTTTGGCAGCCTCGCTATAGCCTTGCGATAAAAACCGGATAGACGCTTTAAAAGGATCCGGCCACACACCCGCCCCATGCGCTGATGGCTTCGGCGATAAAGCGGGTCACGGTTTGATGGACGTCCTGGGCGTTGCGCCCCACCGTGAGGGGTTTGCCGAATTTGATGTGTACTTCCAGGCAGGGGTCGATGGGGCCCATCTCCTTGAGGAAAGTGCCGTTGTCCTGAAAATCGGTTTTCAGGGCGATCGGTACGATGGGCGCTTTAGCCCTCTGGGCCAGTTTGACGCCCAGGGTGTTAAACGCGCGGGTATCGAAGACCCGGCTCCGGGTAGCCTGGGGAAAGATGATGACCGATTTGCCGGCCTGGATGTTTTGCTTGCCGGCCTGCATGACCAGCTTGAGATCTTCGCGCGGATTGCGGCGCGAAACGGCGATCGGTTTTACTGCCCGCATGATGGCGCCGAACACCGGATAGTGCAGCAGGCTCTTTTTGACCACAAACGTAACGTGACTGAAAGGCTGCACGAGACACGGCAGCACAAAGGTGTCGAGCATGCTCATATGATTGCCGATGTAGACCACCGGTCCGCGAAGACCGGCCCGGTGCTGCAACCCGGAGATATCCAGCTGGCCGCCCACGGATTCGACAATGTGCAACGACCGCATGGAGCCGGCGGCCCATTGCCAGCGGGAGTAATTCCCCCGCCGGGCCAGGCGACTTTCAACGGCGACCAGATGGATGATACGCGCATAAAACGCCACCGAGGCCCATCCGGGCAAACCGCTTCCGGGCAAGCGTCTGCGCGAAGGGGTGCGATACACGCCCTGCGTGCGCAGGTGTTGCAGGAATTGATTGACAGTCATGTGAGCTACCGGCTGCATGGCCTGCACCTTTAATCGTGCCGCCTACCATTCGACCGCTGGCGGCAGGATCAGCGTTTGATGGTCACCTTTTCCATCACAACCGGCACCAGCGGCCGGTCCATGGGCCCGGTTTTCACGGCACCGATTTTCTTCACGGTATCCATCCCCTGGGTGACTTTACCGAACACCGTATGCCGGTCATCCAGGTGTGGCGTCGCCGCCAGGGTGATAAAAAACTGACTGCCGTTGGTTCCCGGTCCGGCATTGGCCATGGATAACATACCGGCTTCGGCATGTCGCAGGGAAGCATCGAATTCATCCTTGAAACGATAGCCCGGACCGCCGGTGCCGTTGCCCGACGGACACCCTCCTTGAATGACAAAGCCGGCGATGACCCGATGAAACGTCAAGCCGTCGAAATACTTCCCGCCGCGTTCGGTCTCCTGGCGCCCCTCGGCCAGATTCACGAAATTCCACACGGTTTCCGGACACTGTTTGGCGTAAAGTTCGGCTTCAAAGGTTCCTAAATTGGTTTCAAACACAGCCGTCAAACGATCAAGTTCTTCCTTATGATCCAGTTTTTCTCCTACCATTGTATTCTCCATGTCTGATTTGATGGCTGCCGGCAGATCGGCAGCATATTTGAACAGCCCGTCCTCGACGCCTATGAATTGAAATATGTTACCGGGTCAACGTTGGATGGCAGGCGGTGAAAACGGTTACAGGTTGGCGCTCCCCTCAGCCGCCGGCGAAATGAGCGTACTATAGGGAGAAGCCTCCACAGGGTCAAGGGAATAGTGCAACCTGCCCCCCCCACTTATTTGATCAGCCTTCGGATAGTTATCAGTTGTCAGTGTGCCTTTACTGAACACTGACAACTGACAACTCAATATGAATTGAATTTCCAGTTTCAAATTTCAATCAATGCCCGACACACATCGGCCTGTTGGGCAAGGGCGTCACCGTCCACACTCAGGACCGGCACCGCCCCCATCAGGCTGTTGGTCGCAAGCACCTGGTCGGCCGCAAATAAATCGGCCGGCACAACGCGCTGCATGCGTTCGTGATACCCCAGGGCCAGCAGACGCCGTCGAACCGCTGCCTGCATAATTCCCGGCAGCACGTGGCCGGAAACCGGCAGGATCACCGCGCGGTCCCTGAGCAACAGCAGATTGGCCGTGTTGGTCTCGGAGACGCTGCCGTCCGGGTTCAGGATGATCGCCTCATCGCGCCCCTGTTGCCGGGCCCATTGGCCGGCCTGGAAGTAATAGAGGTAGTTAAGGGTTTTATGACCGGCCAACGGTGTCTGCCGGGGATGGGGATAGATCGCCAGGTCAAGGCCCCCTTTGGCCGCCAGGGCGGGCCGGGGTTCGTAAACACGCGCCTGGACCATCAGGATGGGTTGCGATCGCGGGCCCATGGCGGCAAGGATCTTCACGGCCGCAACGCCCTCTTGCAACCGATTGGCAAAGATGACCCGGTTGATGACAGCGTCCCAGGTCAAATCGGGAGGCGGTGTCGCAAAAAGGTGCTGCCAACTGTGGTAAAACCGCTGCAGGTGGTCATCGAGCCGCAACACACGCCCTTTTTCCCAACGGACGGTTTCAAAAAAACCGTAGCCGTATTGAAATCCCGAAGCGGTGACCGGCACGCGGGCCTGATCCTGCGGTGTCAGTTGCCCGTCGAGCCAAACCCGGACCGGCGGCGTTGCAGTTGCCGGGCGGCAGCCGGCAAGCCCTTGCATCAAGGTCTGCCCCTTGTGCAGGGTTTCGGCATATTCATCGGCCGGGTCCGAGTCATAAACAATCCCGCCCCCCACGGAAAAAGTGATCCGGCCCCGGCTCACGGTGGCGGTGCGGATGGCGATCGACAGGTCCATGGTGTCGTGCAAGCTGACATAGCCGATGGCGCCGGTATAAATATGACGCCGGTCCGGCTCCAATTCATCGATGATTTCCATGGCGCGAATTTTAGGGCAACCGGTGATCGAACCACCGGGGAACGTCGCTCGGATCAGATCGACCGCATCCTTGTCAGGGGCCAGTTTCCCATCGACAATCGATACCAGGTGATAGACGTTTTGATAGGCTTCCAGCCGCTTATGGGTGGTCACCCTCACACTGCCGCCCGTGCAGACCTTGCCGATGTCGTTGCGCAGCAGATCGACGATCATGGAAAGCTCGGCATCGTCTTTGGGGCTTGCAGCCAGATCGGCCTTGTAGCGTCTGTCTTCTTCAGGGGTGTCGCCACGGGGCCGAGTCCCCTTGATCGGCCGGGTTTCGATCCGGTCGCCGTTGCGCTGAATGAAGCGCTCCGGCGATGTGGAAACAATCTGATGATCGCCGGCGTTGATAAAAGCAAAAAAAGGTGCCGGATTGGCCTCGTACAGGGTTTTAAACAGGGCAAAGGGATCGCCTTCAAAGGCGGTTTCAAATCGCTGGGACATATTGACCTGATAGACATGCCCGGAAGCGATATAGGCTTTGATCGCGTCTACGGCATCGAGGTATGCGTCTTTTTCAAAATTGGATCGCAACTTATCCGTGGCGGCGGTGTAATCACCGGCCACCGGCGGCGGCGAAGCCATCCGTGTCTCAAAAAGCATCCGGACATTTGAGGCGGCATCGTCCGGCGCGTTGCTGCGCCGGATCGTGCAGAGCCGGGTTGTGCGAGTCGATTTATCGCGCACGACAATAAGTGACGGCGCATACAGGCACAGGTCCGGCAGATCCAGCCGATCGATACTCGTGCGCGGCAACTGCTCGACATCGTCCTTTAAATCATAGGCCCAATACCCCATCAACCCGGCCGCCAGCGGCAGGTCGGCAACCCAATCGGTGGGCACCGGAATCTGCAGAAGACCGCGCAAAACATCAAAGGGATCAGCCACAAAGGCGTGCTGCTGACCGTCGATGGTGACGATACAGCGGCCCCTTTTGCAGGTAAACCGCAGCCACGGCAATACACCCAACAAATGGTACCGAGCACAATCCAGGTCACCGCCGCTCATGAGCAGTGTCGTGCCGTCCAAGTCGGCAAAACGGGCGGCAATATCCAAAAACGGTTCATCCTTGCTCAGGATCTCAGTGGCCACCTGCGTGATGTGACCGGTCAGATTCCGTAAATCCATCAGAGCCCCCCCATGGTATTAACCCGGCAATAAAATACCTTTAAAATTGTGATTCCGGCAGGCGCCGGAATCAAGCGTCAATTCTGGATGCCGGATCAAGTCCGGCATGACGAAGGCTTACATATTTAGTCGCCGGTTTAATATCAACAGGACAATGCCGGTGCCGGGCTCCGGGCCTGCACCGCGGCCAAACAGGCCGTATCGCGCAACGCCCCGGATTGATCGGCCAATGGGCCTAGCTTCAAAAAATTGTCGATCAGGGCATAGCCGTGCGCGGTAAGAAAACTTTCCGGATGGAACTGGACACCATGAATCGGTTGGTGGGCATGCGCCAGCCCCATGATCACCCCGTCGTCACTTTTAGCGGTGATCGTCAAGGGTGCGCCGTAAAAATCCCCCTCGGCCATCAGCGAATGATAGCGCGCCACCTGCAGCGGTGACGGGATGCCGTCAAACATCCCCTGGCCGTTGTGCGTGATGGTACTGGTCTTGCCGTGCACCGGCACAGGGGCCCGCACAGTGCGCCCGCCAAACACCTCGTTGATGCATTGCATGCCCAGACACACCCCCAACAGCGGCACCCGGTGGCCAAAAGTCTCGATGACCCGGCAACTGATACCCGCCCTTGCAGGGTCTTTAGGGCCGGGGCTGATCAGGACATAATCGGGCGCCAGGGTTTTGATTTGGCTCAACCCGATTCTATCGCTGCGAAAAACCCGGATGTCCAGATCGTACAGCATGAACATCTGGACCAGATTGTAGGTAAACGAATCGTAGTTATCGATGACAAGCAGCGTGGCCATCACGTCCCTCCATCAATCGAGTAGGAGGGGGAGTCGCCTCCCCCGTCCTCTCACACCACCGGGCATACGGTTCCGTACCACGGCGGTTCATGTTGTACATTGAAGTTTTC
>JANQIE010000246.1 GCA_028282295.1 Desulfobacterales bacterium
GCCTGTCTGCTGCCAAGATTTGTTTACGTAGCCGCCCGAACACCGCCGATGCCCGAGCGGCTTCTGGTTATGGCTGAAAAAGCGTGGTAATCATTAAAAAAAAACTATGAATATTAAAAAGGAATGGTTGGTGTGCCAAAAGACACCACAAGAGTTTGAACTTGATGCGCTGAAGAACAAAGCCTCAGCATTTAACATCCCTATGGGAAAAATTGTACAAAAATTTGCTGATAAGCTATTTGGCAATATGACTTCTAAATGGAAAGAGTTTGTATCTCGATTGGAAGCCGACGATGAACTCTGGTATTTTAAAACGCCACAGAAAACGATTACACAAAAGATGGGCGCTATTGGATGTGCTATCATCAGAAATGGTAAAATAATTGATGCCCTTACTATGATTAGGACATAATTATTAACAGTTTATTTAAACAATATGAAAATATGAACAGGTCAAGCAGAACAAATAGCTTCACCTGACCCCAAGGGCCTGGCGGCCCTGGGGTCAGGTGAGCATGGCGATAGGTGGCTTGAGCGCCTATCGAGGTAGTAAAAAGGACGGGAAGAGCTTTCCGTCTCAACGCATGGTGTATCGCCATGCTTTTCACCGGTTAGCGCCGGTCACTATCATTTCCAGCAATGTTGCTGTCATTGCTGAGTGGTAGGTGCGCCAAGAACGCCACCTATCGTTGCGGTTGAACGGCCGAGCAAACGATTTTAATTTTGTTGTACAGGCCACGACGATCATCACACCAAAAAGGCGTTGTTGGTATTTCGAATGGGTTTTCTCATTCGCAATTCGTCTGCATGCGGGGGAGTCACCTATCAATGCGGTTGGAGCGGACCACGCCCCATTCTGATCGATCGCGACGGTCGGGGCTCGGCTGCCCAACCGCAACGTTGGGAGTGCCTCGGGCTGCGTAGCCGTCATACTTGCAATGATTGTATAATTTATGAGAGGTAGCATAGAATGAGTATTGAGGAAGATTTGAAATTAAAGCTGAAAAACAATCAACGCACTATATTTATAACCGATGCCGATGATCTGTTGGCCGCATGGAGACACCGAAGGGAAAAAAACTCTCGCAGTTGTCGTTGCTTCGATTTTTCCAGGGTGCCCATGGAGTATCGACTTTCGGCGCCGCCCAATGAAAGGGCTGCACTAATGCCATGCCAAGTCTCTGTGCGGTGCCACCGGTCCCATATTACAAAAACCATAAAGCCGGCCCCTGAATATTCCACCAACGCTTGCCACGGCCACGGCCGGACGGTCCATCTGAAAACCCAGGATTTGGACGCCCTGGATACCGTCTCCTTTGCCAAGAGAAACGTGGCGCCTTATATTTCTCCCATTCTTGATGCAGGAACCTTGGCGCTGGTATGCAAAGACTTGGGCATCAGCGGCAGGGCTATCCCCAAAGTGATCAACGGCCGCCAGTATATCGCCTTTTCCGGCTATCCGGGCTTGAGAACCATGTTTCCGGGCACCATCTATTCGGCCAAAAACCGTAAAATCATTACCATGGCTATCGGCGCGCTGGGCATCAAGAATATGGTTAAATCCGGAGGAATTCTGACTATCTGTATTACTGTACCGCTTACCATACTTGAATCGTTTCTCAAAGATCACTCAAGTGTGTATAAATTGGCTGGTAACCTTGCTTCTGATTTGGTTAAAATAGGGATATCGGCAGTGATAGGTGGGATTGCTGGAGTCGCTCTTGGAGGATTTACGACTTTTGCTATTGCACCTATAGGTTTGGCAATCCTAATTAGTGTTGGCACTGGATGGTTATTGAACCGTTTAGATGATAAATATCAAGTGACAGAAAAGCTCTCAGAATTACTGAAAAACATGAGCGACCAAATTGAAAAATCTATAAAGAACGGTGTTGATAATGTAGAAAGATCCGCATACCGTGGTTTAGGCGGATTCATTCGTTCGCAAGGCTACAGAGGGCCGTTTTGATGGAACATAAACCATTAAACAAAAAATTCGCCATTACGTTTCTATTAGTTATTAATCTGCTTTGCTTGTGGGTCTTCTGGATAGGCTTGAGTGATGTAATAGAAGTAAATGCCTTATTACAAGGCCGTGTTGATGTCATCCGCGTTGGCAGTAGAGCGGGTTTCTTTGTAGTTGTTATTGGCGTTCCTATATTATGCCTTTTACCTGTTGCAGAAAGGTTCTGGACGGATTTTGTCAAAAAACACGGCAAAATAATTACTCAGGGTGCTATTGTTGGCGTTGTGGCCTTACTTGCCGCCGGTTTTCTGGGATCATTTTGGATTAGGACGCGGGTTGAAAAAGCTGGATATAATAATTGTCGCAACGCAAGCGGGATCAGTGCACTATCAAGGACATTAGTATATACCCGAAACACGAAAATCTGTGAAGAATTGGTTGAGGCAGAAATAAAAAAGCAAAAATAGTTGCAGAATTTTATCCGCATTGAATATGTGAAAGTAATAATGAAGAAAAACTCCCAACCTGTCGCTTGGATGTCCCCGGAATTCTGTATTCACATTGTCATAATACCAGCCGATGGCCCTTTTGGTTGCAGATTCATGAAAAATTTAGTAATGGGCAATTGTACCCACAAAGTACCCACAATCAGATTCTGATGCGAGTATCGTAATTCTTGGAGCTACGTTTTGAAATGTTGCTGAAAATACGAAAAATTTTTCTAATCCTAAATACAATGCCGTTTCCTTAAAGCTATTTCGAACTGTGGGAGCAGCGTTCCGCCGCAACATGTTTTTTTAAACTCATAGAAATCGCGGCGAGACGCCGCTCGCACAATGATATCATGACGCCACGATCCTTCGTTGCATAAAAAACATGGCAAAGAGAGGGTAGGTCGCTGATGTGTGGCACGCTATCAGAAAACGAAACCCTATCGACAGATCAAACCCCAGGTGCAGTCAAAGGATGGGGTCGATTTTGCCATGTTTTTTACCCTTCGGGAAAGCCGGAGGGCTCCAGATCCTGCGTTGCCAAGGGCTCGCAGCAGGTTGACTACAGCTTTGCCCTTGACGCCTTGGCTCTGGAGTCCCCCGACTTTTGCAACGTTGGGGGTTAGTGGACTCGTCTCACTCACCACTGAGACATGCGTTAGCGTGAAGGACATACTTAATGGTAGAAGCCCTGTAACAAAAAAAGCGAAGGAACAACAGTGGGCATCCCGGATGTCTGCAAACATCGGCCGACAATGCGATTATGCCGATACCTTGCGCAAATATTGCCAAAAGAAGTGACCTGGACAAGGGCCGCAAAACTGTAAGATCAAAAACTAATAGCCGTTCCGATAGCCCCCATCCGGGTGCCAATGGTAGATTTTCAGCAAGTCGGGGAAAGTATTCGGCTTGTACAGTGATTTGCCCAGCAACAGCCGCAGACACTCATGGATGCCCTCGCACATGGAAGGGTGCGGGTAGACGGTTTTGTAGATATCTTTGAGCCCCTTGTTTTGGTCCATCATCATGGCGATGGCGATAATGGTGCTCGAAACCTGTGGCCCGGCGGCCCGCATGCCCAACAGGCGAAGATCTTCGTCGTCGCTGACGATGATTTTGACAAAACCGGTCGCGGCCCGCATGGCAATGGCCCGGGACAAGAGCCGGTTGGCGTAGTAGGCCACCCGGTAAGCGATTTTCTTTTTGCGGCACATGGTTTCATTCAGCCCCACGGCGGCGACTTCCGGGTAGAAGAACATGATCGTCGACATGTTATCGTAGTTAAGGGGCCATTGGGTTTGACGGAACATATGCTTGACCGCATAGCGGCCTTCTTTTTCCGCCATGTTGACCAGGTTCGGATGGCGGGTGACATCACCGGCGGCGTAGATGTTTTTATGCACGCGGCAATCCGCGTCAATGGGCAGGTAGCCGCGCTGATCGCAGAACAGCCCAAGCTTGTCGAGGTTCAGCCGCTTTAAATTGGGGGCCCGGCCGATGGAAAACAGCACCACATCGACCGCGATTGTCTGCTTCGGGGCGTCCTCGAACGCTAACGTCACCTTTAATTCGTCCGATGTATTGTCAATGTTCTGAAGGTTGGCGGAGTGAAAAATGTGCACCCCGCGCTGGGCCAGGTGGTGACTCACATAGTCGCTGATGTCGGGATCCTCGGCAGGCAGGATCCGTTTTTTATGATCCACCAGGTAGACCTGGGTTTGCCCGAAATTGGCAAAGATGGTGGCGTACTCGCAACCGGTGACCCCGGCGCCGATAATCATCAGGCGCCGGGGAAAGGCATTGAGTTGCAGAACACCGTCCGAATCGACAATCCGTTGCTGATCGACGGTCCCGACGGTTGCCGGCCGGGGCGATGAACCGGTGGCAATAAGGAAGTGGTCGGCCTGAACGTCTTCGCTGCTGCCACCGGCACCTTCAACCCGCACGGTGTGGTCGTCGACAAAAGAGGCCCACCCGCGTTTAAACGTCACAAAACCGGGCCCCGGCCATTTGCCGGGTGCGCAGGCTGCGAGCTGGTGGAGTATCTGGGCCTGCTTTTCCCGCACGGCCGTCAGCACGGTGGCCCGCACCGCCGGATAATCCACGGAGAGCCCCACACTGCGATACCCGCGATCCATCTTGGAGGCCACGGCATAATCCTTGGCCAGTTCCCACATGGTCTTGGAGGCCAACGCCCCCCATTTAACACCGGCCCCGCCGATTTCATGGCTCTCGATGAGGCACACCCGTTTTCCGAAATCAAGGGCGCGCATCGCCGCGGCAAAGCCGCCCGACCCGCATCCGATTACACAGACGTCATATTTTTCATTCGTTGATGCATTCATCCAGCGTTAATCTCCAAAAAGTTATCAGTGTTCAGTTGTCAGTGTTCAGTAAAGGCACACTGACAACTGAACACTGATAACTGACAACTATCCGATGAGTCGAATTTCCTTAACTTGTGTCCATCCGGAAATAGTAGATTTTGGTTCAGGCCAAGGCCGCAACGAATTTGAAACTCGACGAAGGATTTCAAACGTTTTATAAATTAACCTTTAGCTTCCTATCGGGTTGAAGCGCGACCTCTTTTCAACGGTGCTCGCCAAGTTTTCAGTTTCAAATTTCCAGTTTCAAATTTCAACCCTTAACTTTCAGGCTACGCAGACGGTTGATGGCGGCGGCGAGTTCCAGGCCGCGAAAACCGGCCAGGTTGCCGATTCGGTAAGGTGGCAGAACATCAAGCCCCTCGCGTTCAAGATCCTGCATCACCTGGTCGACCACGGCTTTCAAACTGCTGCCGGCGCGCATGTAGCGGGTGGCGTGCCAGATGGCGTGGCCGATGGCCCGGGTCTGGGAAATGGTGACCACCTGCTCCAGGTCGCCCAGGTCGATGGGGGTCCGGCCGAACATGATCTCCAGGGTACGCGGTGCCGTTATTTTCATGCGGCCGGGACGTTGATAGGGATCAAAGCTGTCGACCAGCGGAATTCGCGGCCGGATCGACCCGAAATTCGCGCCGCCTTCGTCGGCACGGCCGGTTTTGATGGTGGCCGCAATCTCTCGGGCCTCTGTGGTTACATCCTCGGGCAGGTAGGCGCTCATGCGGATCACCTGGTCGGCCGTGCCAAAGTAATCGCCGGAACCGCCCATGACCAGAATGGTCGAAATGCCGTGGTCCTGATACAGTTGCCGAACCTTGTCAATATAGGGGGTGATCGGTTCCTGGCCCTTGACCACCAGGCGTTGCATGCGATGATCGCGGATCATGAAGTTGGTGGCCGAGGTGTCTTCATCCAGCAGCAGCACTTTGGCGCCGACTTCCACCATCTCGGAAATGGACGCGGCCTGGGAAGTACTGCCGCTGGCGTTCTGGGTTGTGAAAAATTGAGTGTCTTTGCCAAAGGGCAGATTGTTGATAAACGGTGAGATATCGGTGCCGGCAATGCTGCGGCCGTCATAGGCCCTGATTTTGACTGCAGCCGGATGGCTGACCACCAACTCGCGGCCGTCGCCCGGCACATGGTTGTAAACACCCAGCTCCAAGGCATTGAGCAGGGTCGATTTGCCATGATACCCGCCGCCGACAATCAGGGTCACCCCTTCAGGCACCCCGAGCCCCTGGATTGTGCCGCTGTTGGGTAGGGTGACCTGGACCTGCATGCCGGCCGGTGCCTTGAAAGCGATCGTCTCGCCGGCCGGCAGCGGCCGGGCGTCGATGCCGCTCAAGCGCGGCAGATGGGCGCCGTCGGCCACAAAGGCCACCAGCCCCATGGCAGGCAGGGCATCGCGTAAAAAATCGGCATCCTCGGCAATTTTGATGTGGCGGTACAACCGCTCGGCATCCAGCGCCGCCATAAACAGCGATCCGGTAACAATTCGCGGCAGTTCATCCAACAACATCCGCACCGCATCCCGCCCGGCAATACGCCGTCCCCGGGCCGGCAGCCCCATGAAGAAACAGGTTTGCACATCATTGGCGGTGATGGTCATGGCGCTGCGGGGCAGTATTTCCTGCACCGGCGTGTCGATGGTGATCAGCCCGCTCTTGCCACTGCCCCGGTTCGGCCGGGCAATGCGACGGCACTGGGCATAAAAATGCCGGATCAGAAAATCGCACAACGCGATCCGGCGACTGGCGTTGCGCGTGGTATCGTCCGGAAAACCCGCGTTGGTCCGTGTAACCCGCACCCGCAGCCGGCTCGGCTCGGCAAACGGGTCGCCCTGCACATGATCGATAAACAGCTCGAAGCGGTCAAAAACATAGCCGCCCTCAATCGATTTGTAGGCTTTGTAGCCCTTGCCGTCGATGCGGTCCAATGCGGCTTTGAGTTGTGGGCCGGATCGCATGGACACCCTCTTTTCTGGTTCATATGATGCCGGGTCATTGTGCATTCAAAGCACAGGCTAAAAAACAGGTTTCACCCTGTAAAACTATTTATTGCTTTAATTTCGATAACTTTGGGGCTCAAAACCGGATGGCATAACGTTTGCCATAGTCTGAAATCAACCTGCAACCAATTTGAAACCGGTCAACGGCAAAGATCCCAAACCCATTACAGGAGGCCGTATGCACATCCAAACAAATGCTGCCGGGTCCAAATCGCCCCCGACATTTCCCTTGACACCCAAATTTCTTTCTTCCTATACTCTGCGTGCAAAAGGAGGGTCACATAAAACCTCCGTTTTTCACATCTTTAGCACTGATAAGAATTTAGGTTCGGTACTGCAAATACTGGTAACCGGTTATTATCTGCATGTCAACTCCGGATCATCGATCCAAAACCACCAACAGAAAATCGACTTATGAAAATAGAAGACTTCACCTGCGTCAATGCGGACAGACAGGCAACACATACTTCAATGAAGACTTTAGGCTTATGCTTGGGCGCATCGACCATCTCCCTGGTCGCGCTGGAACAAACACCTGAGACCGGCACACAGGTCGTCACCCACCGGCTCCACCCGCACGAAGGCAATCCCAAACAAACCTTGCGCAATGCGCTGGCCGAACTCGATCTTGCGCAATTCGACCGCATTGCCGCCACCGGGCGGCGCTTTCGCGAATATATCAATATTGCTTCCATTGCCGAACCCGAAGCGGTGGAACACGCCCTGGCGTTCGTCAAGCCGCCCGATCTGATGGTGCCGGCTGTGGTCAGCGCCGGCGGGGAAACCACCATGGTCTATGTGCTCAACCGCAAGGGGCGCATCACCAACGTCATCACCGGCAATAAATGCGCCTCGGGCACCGGGGAGTTTTTTCTGCAACAATTGCGGCGCATGAACGTCTCCCTGGACGAAGCCGCTCAGTGGGCGGCGGCCGAAGACCCGCACCATGTCTCGGGGCGCTGCTCGGTTTTTTGTAAATCCGACTGCACCCACGCCACCAACGCCGGGGTGCCCAAATCAAAGGTGACGGCCGGGTTGTGCAAAATGATGGCCGGCAAAATCCTGGAACTGCTGAAAAAGGTGCCGCGCCAAAACATCATGCTCACCGGCGGCACGGCCAACAATCGCATGATGACACAATACCTGCGCCGGGAAATTCCCAGCCTGATCATTCCGCCCGAAGCCCCCTACTTTGAAGCCCTCGGCGCGGCCTTATGGGCCCTGGATCACGAAACCCATGCCTTTACCGACCTGGACCGGCTATTCGTTGATGGGGCGGCCACGTTTGACACCCTGCCGCCGCTGGCACAGGCCCGCGATCAGGTAACCTTCAAGACCATCGAAACCGACCGCCTGCAACCGGACGACCGGTGCATCGTGGGGCTCGATGTGGGCAGCACCACCACCAAGGCCGTTCTGATCCGCAGCCGCGACAATGCCCTGGCGGCATCGATCTACCTGCGCACCAACGGCGACCCGGTGGGCGCTTCCCGTCGCTGCTACCAGGCCCTGTACGACCAGATGGCCGCCCAGGTGGACCCCCAAACCGTTTTGATCGAAGGGTTGGGCGTTTGCGGTTCGGGCCGCCAGATCGCCGGACTGCACGCTTTGACCGACGGCATCATCAACGAAATCATCGCCCACGCCACCGCCGCCATCTATTTTGATCCGGATGTCGACACCATTTTCGAAATCGGCGGCCAGGACGCCAAGTACACCTACATCACCAACGGTGTGGCATCCGACTACGCCATGAACGAGGCCTGCTCGGCCGGCACCGGGTCTTTCCTGGAAGAATCGGCCCTGGAAACCCTCGGCGTGGCCATGGAAGACATCGAGCCGATCGCCCTGACCGGCCGCAAACCGCCCAACTTCAACGATCAATGCGCCGCCTTTATCGCCTCGGACATAAAAAACGCCGTTCATGAAGGGGTGTACCATGAAGATATTGTGGCCGGGCTGGTCTACTCCATCTGCATGAACTACACCAATCGGGTCAAGGGCAACCGGCCGGTGGGGCGCAAGATCTTCATGCAAGGCGGGGTCTGCTACAACCAGGCGGTGCCGCTGGCCATGGCCACGTTGGTGGGCAAACCGATCGTGGTGCCGCCTGAACCGGGCCTGATGGGCGCTTTTGGCGTGGCCCTGGAAGTAAAGCAGCGAATCGCCGCAGGTTTGCTCACGGCCCGGCCGTTCGACTTGCAACAGTTGGCCGCGCGCGACGTCGCCTACGGCAAACCGTTTGTCTGTCATGGCGGCAAGGAAAAATGCGACCGGCGCTGCGAGATTGCCATGATCAAGCTGGAAGGCCGCAAGTACCCGTTCGGCGGGGCCTGCAACCGTTACTACAATCTGCGCCGGTCGGTCCATTACGATGTCAAGGACCTCGACCATGTGCGCAGCCGCAAACGGCTTGTTTTTAAAACCTTCGGCGATGACGCGCCGGTGCGCCCCCCGGCGACCCAACGCGGCACCATCGGCTTTAACCGCAGTTTTTTAATCAACACTTACTACCCGCTCTTTGCCACGTTCTTCCGGGCCCTGGGGTATGAACCGGTGTTGCCGGACAAGCCGAGTCAGGAAGGGATCGACCGGCGCGAAGCCCCGTTTTGCTACCCGGCCGAACTGGCCCACGGCTTCTTCCAGACCCTGCTCAAACACGACCCTGTCCCGGACTATATCTTCCTGCCGCACCTGCGGGCCATCCCCACTCAAAAAGGCCATGACTACTCCCAGGTGTGCCCCTTTGTGCAGGGTGAAACCTACTATCTGCAAGCCGCGTTTCGCTACCCGCTGACAAATCTGGTCCAGAGCGGCGGCCGGTTGTTGACGCCGGTGATCAACATGACCCAGGGGTTGGACGCCGCCCGCAAACCGTTGCTTGACACCGCGCAACAAATGGGCATCGGCAAGGACGAAGCTCAGGCCGCCTTCGAGCAGGCCGCAATCCAACAAACCCGTCTGTGGCGCGAGATGCAAGCCATCGGCACCCAGGCCCTTACGCAACTGGAAGCCGAGCCGGAACGCACCGCGGTGGTGATCTTCGGACGCCCCTACAACAGTCTGGTGGACGAAGCCCACATGGGGATTCCGCATAAACTGGCGTCACGCGGCATATTGGTGCTGCCGCTCGATTTTTTGACCTTTGACGACGAACCGGCCAAGGACCACATGTACTGGGGCATGGGCCAACTCATCCTCAAGGGGGCGCATCTGGTGAAAAAACATCCGCAGTTGTTCGGCACCTACATCACCAATTTCTCCTGCGGCCCGGATTCTTTTCTACTGAGCTACTTTCGCAACATCATGGGCCGCAAGCCTTCCCTGACCCTGGAACTCGACAGTCACACCGCCGATGCCGGGCTGGAGACCCGTATCGAAGCCTTCCTGGACATTGTGACCGCTTACCGCAAACTGGAGGCCGCCCGGCAACTGCCGCCGCCACCACCACCGTTTACAGTTACGCGAACCTACAGTGAAGAAGACCGGGTTTACGTGAAGACATCCAGCGGCAGAACCCTGCCCTTGACCGATCCCAAGGTGACCGTGTTGATCCCCTCCATGGGCCAATTGTCTTCCGAAGCGCTGGGCGCGGTGTTTCGCGCCTCGAATCTGAACACCAAGGTGTTTCCGCCGTCCGATGAAGCAGTGCTCAAGCTGGGCCGGGCCCACACCTCCTGCAAGGAGTGTCTGCCCCTGATTCTGACCACCGGAACGCTGCTAAGTTATCTTCAGAATCACAAGCAGCCGGACGAAGCCGTGATTTACTTCATGCCCACCGGTTCCGGCCCATGCCGCTTCGGGCAGTATTCGGTTTTCATGAAAGACCTGATCAAAAACAACCGGATCGAAGACGTCACCCTGCTGTCGCTTACGGCCGAAGACTCCTACGCCGGCATGGGCAACGGCTTTCACAAGCGCGGCTGGTGGGCGGTGATCGTGTCGGACATGATGGAAGATATCCGCTCCATGCTGCTGGCCAACGCCGTGAATCGCGACGAAGCCGTAAAGATCTTCGCTGACTGCTGGCAGCGGATTCTGGCGGGGCTTGAAACCGGGGAGTACGGCAAGTTGGAGAAAATCCTGAAACCGGTGGCCCAGACCCTGCGCCGGATACCGCTGAAGCGACCACCGCAAACCGTTCCGGTCATTTCCCTGATCGGTGAAATCTTTGTTCGGCGCGACGCCCTGTCGCGGCAGTATTTAACCGAACACTTGGCTGCAAAAGGCTTTGCCGTAAGCTGCGCGCCGATTTCCGAATGGATGCATTACACCGACTACCTAGTCGACAAGGGCTTGAATGAATATCGCATGAACAACCTGGAGCGGCTGAAATTCAAATTAAAAAAGAAGTATATGGGCAAATATGAACGGCAGATCAAAACCATCCTGGCGCGCAGCGGGTTGGTCGGCCTGCATATGATTGATGTGCGCAGCATCGTGCAAAGCGCAGATCCCTTCATCGGTCACCATTTGACCGGCGAAGCCGTGCTGACCGTGGGCAGCGCCCTGCACGAGGTGGTCTCGCACAGTTGCGGCGCCATCGCCATCGGACCGTTCGGGTGCATGCCCAACCGGCTGTCCGAAGCCATTTTAAATGACGCGCTGACGGTGGAAAACAAACAAAATCACGCCCGGCCGTCCAACGGTTTGCGTAGCCTGCTGACCGCCATCGACGACATTCCTTTTCTGGCCATCGAGAGCGACGGCTCCCCCTTTCCGCAGCTCATCCACGCCAAACTGGAGACATTCTGTTTGCGGGCCAAGCGACTGCACCAGACCATGCAGGCCCATCGGGGTAAATCCGGCAAGTCCCATAGGGATCCATTGCGGGCGGCGCGGTAGCAAAGAGTCGTTGTGACCGGCCGGAAATGAGTGCTCCCGGCAAAGGGCCGCGTCAGGCTCAACCGGATCAAACGGTGCGGTGCGTGACGCGGCGCTCGCTTTTACGCCGGCAGCCGCCGGTATGCCGGTGCTCACCCCCCCCAACGCCGTTCAGGGCGAACCAATTTTGACGCGAGCATCTCTTCTGCGGCGAACCGGTCAATCAGTCGCGCCAGACCGGCTTTTTGGGCTTCGGTGATATCGCCGAAAGCAACACTTGTTCGCCCCATGCGCACCACGCTGTACAAATCGTCCTGCAATTCGACATCGGAGACCACCTTGCAGGGAATTGCTTCCATCTTCAGCACATCGTCCGGGGCGCCGATGCTGATGGCGGTCAACGTGTCCATGGTCCGGCAGTTGCAAATATACTCAAAGGCCAGACCGCCCGTGCCGATGTCAACCACATACCCCACCCCGTTTTCGGCCAACGGTGCGTTTACTTGCAATAAATTTTCTTCCACCTTGTAGCGCTGATTTATTCTACGTTCCATTTTAGCGGGCCTTTGGTCGGTAAAGCACAACTATCTTCGTGACGTTCAGCGCCGTATCTACTCTGGAGCGAAAATGCTTTCTGTCTGTGCGGCAGAATTGTCAGGCGTTTACCGGTTGTTTGAAATTGTCTCTCAATGCCATATGCCATTGACTTGAGGCAATGGCATTGACTGTCCACTTAAAAAAGTACTAACGGATTCGCCAAAGTCAAAAAATCATATACTGACCCCCACACCCAAAAGCAACCGAAAAATGCTCCTCCAAGTTGCAATCACAGGGACGAAAGCAAAAAGCAGACAGGTGCGCATCCCGAAATAGCAGGCACAGCCGCCGGTCATCCCGGCCATGGCGTGATCGACAATGGCCGACCCGCCCTCGCATCCACTTTGTATGACAAGGACTCGCAAAAAAAGCATGTCGCGGCCCGTATGTGAATTTTTAATAATATCAATAGCTTATGATGAAGATTGCGTTTTCAGGCACCACCAGACATAATTCCCGTTTGCCATACCCCCGGCATCGCTGGTAAGATTGCCCCGTCGTTTGGGGCTCGCGCAAAAATAATATCACATTTTTGCGCGAGCTCTAATATCCATCCCCTGATTATGATGGACCGCGCCATGGCCGGAATCCTCCCATGAATCGCGGTTTTCGTACAAAATCAAGACGGGCGGTAAATAGGGACGGAACCACCAACATATTTCCTGACGCAGCCTGACTGTCGGGCAACCGCCGAATTTGAGAAGCTACACTATTTTTAGAAACATTCCGAATATATTGTTTGGAGGCAAAGGGCTGGCCGGCAATGGCTCAGGCCCGTGAGCAATTTCAGTCAGGCAAACGACGCGAGGCAAATTATGGTGACACGCAGAGATTTACTAAAAAAACTCGGCGCCCTGGCCGGGTTGGCCGGTGCGGCAGCGCTGGGGGACAGGCAAATCGCCCGGGCGGCGAGCGACCGGACCTTGCCGGCCCGGCAAACACCCCCCAAAGGGCAGGTGGGCATTGAGTGGCTGGGACACGGCAGTTTTCGCTTCACGTCCTGCAACGGCAAAACAATCCTGCTCGATCCGTGGATCAGCACGAATCCCAAATGCCCCACCCGCTACCGGGACAAAGGGGTGTTTAACCAAGTGGCGCTGGTTTTATGGACCCACGGCCACGTGGACCATTTCATGCTGCCCGACGCCAAAACACTGGTGGCCGAGTACAAACCCCAGATCGTGGCCCCATGGGAACTGAGCTTTTTCATCAAGGCGGAAATCCCGGAGGCGGATTGCAAAACCTTTGCGCTGGGCAACAAAGGCGCCACAACCGATTTTGACGGCATCAAAATCACGATGGTCGAAGCCTTTCATTCGGCCGGCGCCCAGCTCACCGGATTTGTCGGCACCAATCATTTTGTGGGCGAGGCGGTCGGGTACATCATCGAATTTGAGAACGGACTTCGGGTTTACCATTCCGGCGACACCGCTTTGATGGGGGATATGAAAACCATCATCGGCGATTACTATCAACCGGATATCGCTATTTTGCCGATCGGCGGCGTTTTCACCATGGGCCCGCAGGATGCGGCCTATGCCTGTAAACTGATCCGGCCGAAAGTGGTCATCCCGGAACACTACGGCACGTTTCCGGTTCTGGTGTCATCCAGCGAAGACTTCAAACGTCAACTCGACAAGTATGCGGTTGACGTGAAAATGCACCCCCTGGTTCCGGGCGAACCAAAGCTCTTTTAAACCGGTACGGATAAGTCGAACCGAAGCGGGTTGCACACCACCTGATCACAACCAGGCGATAACTGTTTATGCAACGAAATTCTCAAGTGAAAATATCGATAACCCACAAAATCCTTCTGCAATTCATGCTGATTGTAATCGTTGCCGTGGGGACCAGCACCTATTTGGGGGTTCGTCACGAATCCCGGATGCTCAACGACAGCCTGATGCAATCGGGCAACCGGGCGACGCGCAATATCGCCCTGAGCACGGAAAGCGCCTTCTGGTCTTTGAACTGGATATTCGTTGAGAAGCTGATCCAGGAAAACATGGCCGGCGACGACACCGCCATCGCCTTTATTAAAATTGTCAATCCCGGCGGTGAGGTCTACATGGCCGATGACAAGGCCTATTATGGGCGTCAGATCGCCCCCGCCTTCCTGACCGACCAAAAACAACTCCATTCGCATATTTTTCTGAAAGACATTGAAACGACCGGTCATCTTGTAATTCATCCGGTGAACATCGGCAAGGAAACCTGGCACGTTATGCTGGGACTGACCACGCAACCGATCGAAGCCGCCATTCGCGCCCTGATTCTGCGCAACCTGTCGTTCGGCGCCTTGATTATTCTCGGCGGTATCCTGGGGGCGTTTTTTCTGTCGCGCTCCATCTCCAAACCGATTCGGCACCTGGCCGATATTGCCCACGAGATCGCCCATGGTCGCTGGGAGCAGGCCGTCACCATCGATTCCAAGGACGAAGTGGGCCTGTTGGGCCGCACCTTCAACCAGATGATCGATAATCTAAAGGAAACCACCTCCCAACTGGAACGGTCCGAGGAAAAATTTCGCCTGTTTTTTGAAAACTCCCACGAGGGCATGTTCCAGTCCACGCCCGACGGCAAACTGCTGATGGCCAACTTTGCCCTGGCCCAAATCCTGGGCTACGACACGCCTGAAGAATTGATTCGTTCCATCGTTAGCTTCAGAGATCAGATTTTTGTAAATCCGGTTCGCCGGGATGCACTGCGGGCCCTGCTCGAAACCGAAGGGGTAGTTAAAAATTTCGAATACCAGGGCTACCACAAAAGCGGCCGTATCCTTGAACTGTCCGTCAACGCCCATTCGGTCCTGGACCCGTATGGCAATGTGCGGCACTTTGAGGGGGCGCTGACCGACATCACCCAGCGCAAGCATGCCGATATAGCGTTGCAAAAGGCCAAGGATGAGCTGGAAATCCGTGTCCGTGAGCGGACCACCGAACTCGTGACGGCCAATGAAAGCTTGAAAAACGAAATCAGGGAGCGCAAACGGGCTGAAAAGGCGTTGAAACGGGCCAAGGAAGACGCCGAAGAAGCCAGCCGGGCCAAAAGCGAATTCGTCGCCAACATGAGTCACGAAGTCCGCACCCCCCTCAACGGCGTTATCGGCATGAGCGAACTGGCCATGGACACCGATATCGATGCCGAGCAAAGTAATATTTTCCGCACCATCCAAAACGAAGCCAAGGCGCTGCTTGGCATCGTCAACGCAATTCTCGACTTTTCCAAAATCGAAGCCGGCAAAATTGAACTGGAAGTCATTGCGTTTGATCTCGAACTGCTGGTTCACGACCTTTACGACAGCTTCGCGTTGCGCGCCCGCAAAAAGAATCTGACGTTTCATTGTGAATTCAACCCCGAGGTTCCAGAACGCCTGATGGGCGATCCCGGCCGCCTTCGGCAAATCCTGAACAACTTGGCCAATAACGCGCTCAAGTTCACAACATCAGGCACCATCGCAATAAAAGTGGCCCTGCTCAGCGAGACAGAACACCGCGCCCGGATTCACTTCAGCGTGAGCGACACCGGCATCGGCATTCCCGAACACCGGCAAAAACAGATTTTCGAGAGCTTTACCCAGGCCGACGGCTCCACTACCCGCCGATACGGCGGCACCGGTCTGGGGACCACCATCGCCAAACACTTGGTGGAACTGATGCACGGGCGCATCGGCATCACCAGCGAAGAAGGCCGGGGCAGCACGTTCTGGTTCGATATCGAGTTCGACAAAGCCACCGCCGAACAGTTCCCCACGGCCGCCACCCGCGCCGATCTGTCCGGCCTGCGCATTCTGCTCGTCGATGACCGCAATGACGAACGAATGCTTTTGACCGATCATCTGACATCACTGCATTTCATCGCCAAAACCGTCACCAGCGGCCGCAAAGCCATGGCAAGTCTGGCCCTGTCGACCAGGCGCCATAAACATTTTGACCTGGTCATGACCCAACGGCAACTGCCGGATATGGACGGTTTTACCCTGGCAAAGAACATTCGCGGCCATGCAAAGTACAATGCGCTGCCGCTCATCCTTTTGTGCGATAACCCGGGCCGGCAAACCGAGCAGCGTTGCCGGCAAACCGGGATCAACGGCTGCCTGCCCGCAACAGTCAACCGGCAAGACCTCTTCAAAACCATACAAGCCGTTCACCAGGCGGGCGAATCCGGTCCGGCCGCGTCTGACAAATCCCTGGCCCTGGTGACCCCCCGGACGCTCACCAGCGCCAACCAGCGTTCCCTGCGTGTACTGCTGGCGGAAGACTATCCCACCAACCAGCAAGTGGCTTGCCGCCATCTCAAAAAAGCCGGGCATCAGGTGACCGTCGCGGAAAACGGCCGGCTGGCGCTCGAACTATTCGAAAAGCACCCGTTCGACCTTGTCCTGATGGATATTCAGATGCCGATCATGGACGGCTATCAATGCACAGCAGCCATTCGCCGGGTCGAGCAGGATCGGGACGACCAACCCGTACCGATTATTGCCATGACCGCCAATGCCCTGAAAGGGGACCGTGAAAAATGTATCGCAGCTCGAATGGACGACTACATTACGAAGCCGCTGTTGCGCAAAAAGCTGCTGGCTGTTGTGGCTAAATGGGCGCCGGCCGGCACCCCCGCCGCAAAATCCGAAACCATAAACGCCCCCTCTCTGACCGTCCCCGTCGACAACGCCACCGTCATGTCGGCGCCGATGGACTATGCCGACGCGCTATCGGAATTCGACGATGACACCGAGTTTTTACTGGAAGTCCTGTCGGATTTTATCACGCGCGCCAACGAGCAGATTGAACTCATCCAAAAAGCGATCGCCACCCGGGATGCCGCCTTGCTGGCCAAGGAGGCGCATGCCATGAAAGGCGGTGCCGCCAATCTGACCGCCCACACGCTGGCCGGTCTGGCCAAGGAGCTCGAGGCCCTCGGCCGCAACGGCGAACTGGACCGTGCATCGCAGCTTTCAACCCGGCTGGCGGCGGAACTTACCCGCCTGACACATTTCTTCGAAGAAAAAAAATCACCGCCCGCACTTGGCGTGTAATCGACGCCTCCCAGGCGACGTTTTCCTGAATCATCCGATTTTAATTGCATTTATCCCGCATTGTGTTATTTGAACTTCTCTTCAAAAATCATCAGGTTTTCATCCAGTGTCATCTTCTTTATTAAGCAACACCAAAACATTCAGTAGAGGTTAAAATGAACAAATACATCAGCGAATTCATCGGAACTTTTGTTTTGGTATTTGTCGGGACCGGGGCGATTATTGCCAACGACGCCAGCCTGGGCGCCATCACCCATGTCGGCATCTCACTGACCTTCGGCTTTGCCGTGCTGGCCATGATCTACACCATCGGCGATATCTCCGGCGCCCATATCAATCCGGCGGTCTCCTTCGCGTTTTTTCTATCCGGCCGCCTTTCCCTCAAAGACACCTTCGGCTACAGCACCGCCCAGGTTCTTGGTGCGCTGATCGCCAGTTTCAGCCTCCTGTTGCTGATGCCGGCGCACGCGACACTGGGCGCAACACTGCCCACGGTCACACCGCTCAAGGCGTTTGTTTTTGAAGTCATTCTCACGTACATCTTGGTTTTCGTCATCTCCCGGGTCGCCTCGGGGGCCAAGGAAAAGGGATTCATGGCCGGCGTCGCCATCGGCTGCACCGTCGCACTGGCAGCGCTGTTCGCCGGCCCCATCACCGGTGCGTCCATGAACCCGGCCCGCTCCATCGGTCCGGCGCTCGCCGCCGGCCGGCTCGAACACCTGTGGTTGTACATCGTTGCGCCGATGCTCGGCGCCGCCCTGGCGGTTTTAAGTTTAAAAATGATCGGTCTTGAATGTTGTCCTGACAGCCAGACCTGCGATAACAGTATCGTGGCCGACCCGGACTGCATCGCCAACGGCTTGCGCCGCCAAGTCTAACAATAGTTATCAGTGTTCAGTTGTCAGTGTGCCTTTACTGATCACTGATAACTCAAATATGAAATGACATTGGTTTGCAAATAGAAAACGCCGGGGGTCAACCGGCGTTTTCAGGTGGTGGTGGAGGTGAGGCGTAAATTGTAAAGAATCGTCAGGCGATGGTTTACTGCTGCAGGATTTTGCCGCGCGTGGTGACGACAACTTCTTCCAGCGGGATCGCGACACCGGACATCTGCATCCCTTTTTTCACAATAACCGGCAAACCGGCGCAACACGGCACTTCCATGACCACCGTGGTAATGCTTTTTACGCCGGACTGCTTGCAGATGGCGGCAAATTTCTCGACATAGGCATCCACCTCGTCAAACTTGGGACAGCCCAGCATGACGGCCTTGCCTTTTAAAAAATCACGGTGAAACGATGGATAGGCGACCGGCACACAGTCGGCCACCACCAGCAAGTCGGCGCCTTTCAAAAACGGTGCATGCGGCGGCACCAGGCGGATCTGCACCGGCCAGTGGCTCAAGCCGGATTCGGAAGACTCCGGCGAGACAAATGCATCCTCGGGTCTGGCCGCCGGTCTGGTCGGAAACTGGGCGATGCGTGCCCCCGGGCACCCGCAGTCGGCCTCGGCCTGGGGTTGGATTTGAACGTTCTGGCCGTCAGCCTTTTTCAACGCCGTCAGCCGTTCTTCCACAGCTTCCTCGTCGAAATCTTCGGCTTCACGTTCGATGACTTGCAGCGCATCCTGGGGACAATCGCCCAGACAGGCGCCCAGGCCGTCACACAGGTTGTCCGAAACCACCTTGGCCTTGCCGTCGATAATTTCCAGGGCACCCTCGGCGCACGACAAAATGCAGTTGCCGCAACCGTCACATTTTTCTTCGTCGATCTCGATTATCTTGCGTTTCACTTTCATGGATGTCACCTCGCACTCAAATTTAAATACCGAACACGGCGCGGGCTTGCGCACGGCCGCCCGCAGTCAAAAACGACCGGTCGACCAGACGTTCCAACCGGTCGGCGTCCAAGGCCGTTGCCTTGTTTTGATCTTCCAGATTGGCGATCAGGTCGGCATCGTAAACCACTTTAAAATTAATATCGTCGTCTTCGCCCCTGGGATGGTGATGATGGCTGACGATGTCGCAGACCGCGTCGATCAGCTCAGCCCCGGCGCCAAGCCGCAGCATAATCTCCCTGGCGATGGGCGGGCCTTCGCGTTCCTGGAACTTAGCGGCCGTACTGCCATGTTTGCGTTCGGCTTCCACAATGCCGATGTCGTGCAGATAGGCCGCTGCCAGGATGACGGCCAGGTTGCCCTTTTCCGCCTTGCCGATCCGCTCGGCGTAACGCGCCACCCGTGAGGCATGACCGATCCGTTTAAAATCGGTCTTGAAATAGCGCTTCATTTCAATGGCGATGCGATCCTTGAGCAGATCTTCCTTTTGCGCCAAAACCTCATCCGGTAATGTCCCCAAACACTGCTCGGCAAACTCGCAGTAGGACGCACAGCCGAAATCCATATCCGGATTTACCATCCGATGGCCGCAGGCACCGCATTTACGCGATGTGTCGTCCTTGAAGAATTCGATCGGCTTATCGCACTGGGCACACTTGACTTCAAAAATCGCACCGGGTTTCCAATAACGGCTGTCTTGCCCGGGACATTTCATGCTGTTCTCCCGTTACTTTTTTTCCGTCGGCGAGGGTGCGGCGGCTGAACCCAAACAAACCGCACCCGCCGCCGACGGGCGTCAAACGTCAAACTTAGTTGTTTAGCCTAAAATGGCTTGCAAGTCTTCATCCGGGGTCCCGATCGGCATGATATTGAAATTCTCCACCAGAACGTTGAGCACATTGGGGGTGATAAACGCCGGCAGCGACGGCCCCAGGCGGATATCCCTGATCCCCAGGTGCAACAGGGTCAACAGGATGGCGCAGGCTTTCTGCTCATACCAGGACAGAATCATTGACAACGGCAAATCGTTCACACCGCAGTCAAACGCACCGGCCAGGGCCACGGCAATCTGAATGGCGGAATAGGCGTCGTTGCACTGCCCCACATCCAGCAGGCGCGGGATGCCGCCGATATCGCCCAGATCCTTGTCAAAGAAACGGAACTTGCCGCAGGCCAGGGTCAGCACCACACAGTCGTCGGGCACTTTTTCCACAAACTCGGTGTAGTAACTGCGACCCGGCTTGGCGCCGTCACACCCCCCCACCAGGAAGAAATGCCGGATGGCCTTGTTCTTCACCGCTTCGATCACTGCGGGGGCCACGCCCAACACCGCGTTGCGCGCAAAACCGGTCATGACCTGCTTGCCGGCGGCATCCTCGGCAAATCCGGGCATCGTCAGGGCTTTTTCAATCGCCGGGGTGAAATCCTGGTTGTCAATGTGCGCAATGCCGGGCCAGCCCACCAAACCGGCGGTAAACAGGTTGTCGGCATAGGTGTCCTGGGGTTTTTGAATACAATTGGTGGTCATGATGATGGCCCCCGGAAATTCGGCGAACTCTTTGCGCTGGTTCTGCCAGGCCGTACCGTAGTGGCCGTAAAAATGACTGTACTTCTTTAACTCCGGGTAACCGTGGCACGGCAGCATTTCGCCGTGAGTGTAGACGTTGATGCCCTTGCCCTCGGTTTGCTTCAGGATCGCTTCCAGGTCTTTCAGGTCGTGACCGGACACCAAAATGGCCTTGCCCGCCTTGGGGCCCAAAGGAACCTTGGTCGGCACCGGATGGCCGTAGGCCCCGGTGTTGCCGGCATCCAACAGTTCCATGGCCTTCAGGTTGACCTCACCGCATTTAAGCGCCAACCCCACCAGATCATCTACGCCCAGACTGCCGTCCAGGGTGGCGGCCAAACCTTCATGCACAAAGGCATAAACGCCTTCATCTTCCTGCCCCAGGATCTGAGCGTGATCGGCATAAGCGGCCAGCCCCTTGATGCCGTAAACAAGCAGTTCCTGCAGGGCCAAAATATCCGCGTTTTTATCCGAATCGGATTTAATCCCCACACTGGCGCCCTGGGCGATCATGCCGTCGAGGGTCGACTCGGGGATCAGATTGGCCGCCGGATGGGCGAATTCACTCGCTCCGCCGGCTTTGGCCACCTTCTTTTTCAGATTGTCGCGCAGGGCGACGGTTTGATTGATCAGTTCGAAAAACCGGTCCGGATCAAAATCGACATTGGTCAGCGTCGCAAACACCGCCTTGTTGGTAAACCGATTCACCCCGGCATCGGTCACGCCGGCCTTGCGGCCTGCCACGGCCACCTGGGCAAGCCCTTTGGTCGCATAAATCAGAAGATCCTGCAGCGCGGCGACTTCTTCGGTTTTCCCGCAGACACCGACTTTTTTCGAGCAACCCTCGCCCTTTAGCGTTTGTTCACATTGAAAACAAAACATTGGCATCCTCCCTGAATAGTTTATTTTGATATTTGATTAAGTTTTATCTTTCGTGTTGCGTCTCACCTTAGTCAAACCGATCGATAGGAACCTTGACTTAGATCAATAAGGCCGATAGTTTGGCAAAAAAATTTCAGCCAAAGGGCAATAATGGACAATATCAAGCAGATTGTGGCGCAAACACCGCTTTTCGGCACCCTGGAACCGGACCAGTTGGACCGTCTGCTGGCCATTGCCGTGGAAAAAAAGTACGGCAAGAATGAAATCGTGTTCAGCGAAGGGGACGAAGGCAACGGCTTTTACGTGATCGTCGAGGGTCAGGTCAAAATTTTCAAAGTCTCACTGGACGGCAAGGAAAAGATATTGCACATTTTCGGCCTTGGCGAGCCCTTTGGTGAAATTCCGGTGTTTGTGGGCCAATCATTTCCGGCCAACGCCCAAACAATTTCCAAGAGCCACCTGTTGTTTTTTCCACGCATCAAATTCATCGAACTGGTCACCCGCCACCCCACCCTGGCGCTGAGCATGCTGGCGATTTTGTCGACCCGCCTGCGCCAATTCACCGTTCAAATCGAAAACCTGACCTTAAAGGAAGTACCCGGCCGGCTGGCGGCCTACCTGGTTTACACCGCCGAAGAACAGGGCACCCGGGACCGCGTGACCTTGAAGATCTCCAAGGGGCAGTTGGCCAGCCTGCTGGGCACCATACCGGAAACCCTGTCGCGCATCTTCGCCAAAATGTCTTCGCAAAACCTGGTTGAAGTGAATGGCCGGAAAATAAAACTACTGAAGCGTAGCGCTCTGGAAGAACTTGCCGAACATGGCAAAGAGATGGAGTGAAAAAGGGCTGTAGGAGCGGCGTCCCGCCGCGATTAAAAACAGCAATAACGCACACCGGTCGCGGCGGGACGCCGCTCCTACAGTCTTTATAAGCTTGCGCAAAAACAGGTTCACATTTCATGCGCCCGGATTCAGATCGGGCCAGGATGACCTGAAGCCGGGATGCATAAAATTATGCTTTCGCTTTCAACGCGACCAGTTGTTTGCTCAATATCCGGATATGCGCCATTTCCTCGCGGATGATTTTCTCCATCTTGGGCCGGCCCAGGTTTTCAGGCACACAATCGCGCATGCCCAGGTAGAACACGATCGAATCCTTTTCCGCCTCGATGGCCGCCTTGAGCACATCGATCAAAACCGTGTTTTCGTCACGACCGGCCGAGACTTCCATATCCGGCATCTTTTTCTTGAAAAAGACCCGCATATCCGCCAAGGCCTGCAAGTAAAGCATTGAATCGCTTTGCGGATCGAAAACCGTGGCAGCCTTGTCCTCGGCGGTCAACTCTTTGCGCATATTGGCAAACGTCACCTCATGCTGATCTTCCATCTTGGCGAACTCGGTCAGCAACGCCTTGGCCGACTCATTGGCGACCCTGGCAGCCGCCTCCCGGTAAAATTTGGCCCCATTGCGCTCGATCTGCCCGGCCATCTCGAAAATTTCATCCGCGTTGAACTCATATCCCATTTCAATATCCTTTCGTTGGTTTTTGCGTGGATTAACAAAATAACGTCTAAATATAAAGGCGGCAGGAAGATTTGTAAAGAACGGCGACAGTTGAATTAAGAATTGAAAATTATGGCTTTAGATCATTTATAAAACGCCGAACCACCTCAATTCATAATTCTTAATTATCCTCAAGCCGGGTAGCCGGTTATCTCGCGAATCCGGTGGTAAAACGGCTTCAACCGCTTGTACATCTTCAGGTACACGTCAGTGTAAAGGGCCTCGTAAAGCTTGTGGTTTTGAAGATTCGGCTCAAACACATCGCCTATCCGGGTCATGCCGCGCACCGCGCTCGGAGCGTCCGGGTACAGGCCCAGACCGGTGGCGGCCACCACGGCGGCGCCCAGGCCCGAGGTTTCGTAAAGCTTGGGCCGCGCGGCGGGCAGACCGAAAATATCGGCGGTAAGTTGCATGGCGGCCCGGCTTTGGGAGCCGCCGCCGCAAACGCGCAATTGCGAGATGGGAATCCGGGTCCGCTTTTCGATCTGCTCCTTGCCCTCACGCAGGGCATAGGCGATCCCCTCCAAAATGGCGCGATATAAATGCGCCCGGCTGTGAACATCACCGAAACCGATCACCGCCCCCTTGGCTTCCGGTCCCGGCTGTTTAAGACCGGGGGACCAGTAGGGCTGCAACATCAGGCCCATGGCGCCCGGCGGCACATCGTCAACCAGCTTTTCAAACAACGCCTCGGCATCGATCCCCTGCCGCGCGGCATCCGCCCGTTCCGGGTGACCGAACTGGGCCTTGAACCAACTGACCATCCAATACCCCCGGTAAATCCGCACTTCCAGCGAATGGTAGCCGGGAAGCGCCGCCGGATAGGCCGGCATCATCGGTTGGGGTTCGATGTAACGCGGATGGGTCACATTGATCGTGGCGGTGGTGCCGAAACTCAGACAACCGATCGATGAAGCGAGACTGCCGGATCCGATGACTTCGCAAGCCTTGTCGGCCGCCGCGGCGATAAGCGGCAGACCGGCGCGGATACCGGTCTGCCGCGCGGCGGCGCTGCTAATTCGTCCAAGTTCGGCGCCGGCCGGTTTGAGTTGGGGCAGCATGTCGGGGGTAACCGGTACGCAAGCCCATTTCCACGACCGGCGTGACGCCCAGCGCAGTTTTTTGTAATCAAAGGGCAAATACCCCACCTGACACCCCACCGAATCGACAAATTCTCCCACCAGACGATAGGTCAGGTAGCCGGACAACAGCAGGTATTTATGGGTCCGGGACCAGATATCCGGCTGATGAGCGGCGATCCAGTTGCCCTCGGCCTCGGCCTGAAAATAGGCAATCGTATCGCTCAAGCCGAGACATTTGAACAGCGCGCCCCACCCCCCCTTTACAGGCGGAATACCTGCGGTTTGGCGTTGATCCAGCCACAAAATGGCCGGGCGCAACGCTCGGCCCTGCCGGTCGACATTGATGACCGTGGCCCGCTGGGTGGTCAGCGCCACCCCCGCCACCCGCTCCCGGTAGTGTTCATCTTCGGCCCACAACCGCCGGCAGGCGTCGCACAAGGCTTCCCAAAACACCTCGGGATGCTGTTCGGCCCAGCCGGGACGCGCGGAAAAATAAGGTTCGGGCGTAAAGGGCTGTTTGGCAATGGCAACCAGACCGCCACCCGGATCGAACAACATGGCCTTGAGGCTCTGGGTGCCGTTGTCAATTGCCAGGATCAGTTCGTTGCCACACATCGCTTGATAATTATGTTGTGCCATAAAACCTTCAGATGACGGCCGCTTGGAAACCTTTCCCACCAGTTCAACACAAAAATCCCCCCTATGGTTAAGCGGATTAAGGGATTTCGAACCCCATTTTCAGATATTTCGAACCCCATATTCAGGGATACCCTGATTTACAACAATTACAATTCGAATTATGGTTGTGTCAAAATTTCGGAAAGAATAAGCCATCATCACCTTAAGTTCAAAAAAAAATTTCTCGAACGACCCAACGGATGTCCCAAAGTGGTGGAGCTGGTTTAGGCGGTGCGCTGATCGACGATCCCACGGCACATGGTCGCCGCCCCGATGATTAGACAATTGTAAATAATCTTCTAACTTGTAAAATCAAGGAGGTAGTTATGGCAGTCAATCCAGCAAGTCCCCGCATGACCAACCCGGCTCAATACCAGGCCCTTCAGGGCAAAAGCGCCGGGGAAAAGGCAACGGTCGCCGCACCTGCCGCTGGCGGCGCTCCCCCACAACAAGCCAAACCAGCGGGTGGAGCGGCTCCCGCGGGCGCAGGTGCAGGCGCCCCCGGCGCCGCGCCTGCACAACAGGATCCGGTGGCTCTCATACAAAAGGTAATTACGCTCTTGAAGGCCAGCGCCCAGGCATTGTCTGGTCTGGTTGGCGGCAAGGCGCCCGAAGGCCCGCAAGCCTCACCTGGCGGGGCTGCACCTGGTGGGGCCGCACCTGGCGGGGCTGCACCTGGCGGTCCTTCCGGTGGTGCTGCAAAGAAGAATGATCCCGTGGGCGTTATAACAGAGGCCGCCAAAGGGTTAGGCGCTATCATCAATGCGCTGCAGAACCTGGTCGGCGGCGCCGCAGGCGGCTCGCCCAAGCCATCGGCCAGCGTCCCCCCCAACCCCCAGGCACCACCTGCACCCGGCGGCCCGGGCGGAGCAGCAGGCGCAGGAGGCGACGATTAAAACAAACTGACGTGTCAATAGTTTCATCAGCCGGCCCGGCAATATTCGGGCCGGTTTTTTTTGCTCTTTTTTATACGCGAACACTTAGGATATGCGTTACCGACCACCGTTTTTTGATTACCCGGTATGCGGCAAACCAAATTGTCCCCCCCCCATTAGTGCGCTGATTTATAACGCTTTTCACAGAATGAGGTTTTGGAGGCGCCACATTAAGGAATTTCGAAGCATAGATTCAGGGATTTCGACCCCCATATTCAGGGATCCCCCGATTTACGCATCCGTTTTAATCTAATATGGTGTGAATCACTAAGGCAAATGCCCATCCGTAAAGCGCAACTTTGTGCGATCAGGGCGGATGTCTCCCAAGCCGTTGGGCCGGATTTTGTGGCAAGGGTAGTTGACAGTTGAAACAGACCCGACCGTCGCACCGAAACTTTAGAACTATTTAACCTACTTTTAACCTGTTAACCGAGGAGGGTATCATGGGTACGAAGGTAAAAAATTATGCTAACGCCGC
The DNA here is from genome assembly GCA_028282295.1 of Desulfobacterales bacterium. Lineage (GTDB taxonomy): Bacteria > Desulfobacterota > Desulfobacteria > Desulfobacterales > JANQIE01 > JANQIE01. The sequence goes on from JANQIE010000246.1 coordinate 26,325, forward strand.
AGCGCAATCGCAATACAGGAGCCAAGGGGGAAAAAGCTCTTCCAAGGCCAAGGCTGTGTCAAAAAGCAAGGGTGGCGCCCCGGCCAACGCTCAGGCAATTGCCGGCAACGCCAAGGCCACGGCGGGTGCCGCCGCCAACACTGCGGCGGCAGCCAGCCCGGGAACAGCAACAGGGGCCGCGCCGCAAAGCCAAAACGCCACTATTTTGCAAAAAATAAAACAAATGCTGCTGATGATCGTGCAGATGATTAATCAGATGCTTGGTACCGGTGGTGGTGCACCGGCGCCGGCAGGTGTACCGGCAGGCGGCAGCGGCACAGCCGCTCAGGGTGGGGCGGCGAGCCCCGCACCGGCACCGGCCAGTGCATCGGCCAGGGCCAAGGCCAAGGCCGGGGCAGGCGGCATGCAAAATATGTTGGGTAATATTCAAAAAATGCTGAGCGCTCTGCCGCAAATGCTGGCTAAGATAGGCGGCGGCGGTGCCGCAGCCAAAGCCAACGCAGCAGCCGGTGCCCCGGCTGGCGCCGCGGCAGCCAAAGCCGCAGCCGCCGCCCCGGCAATGGGCGGTGGGGCTACCGCCAACGCGAAGGCTGTAGCCAATACCTATAATTTCCAGGGTGCCGTACCGGGTGCGGCCGCCGCACCGGCCACCGCGGGCGCGTCGGCCAAGGCCAATGCCCAGGCCCGTGGTTTCTTCCCGGGCATGGGACGCTTCTTTAAACAATTTATGCCTGCTGCCAGTGCCAACGCCACAGCCGGCGCTCAGGCTGGCGGTGCACAGGCGGGTGCGGGTGCCGCAGCCGCTCCGGGCAACTCGACAGCCAGCGCCACTGCCACGGCAATTTCGAATATCTACAACTACTTCTTCCCGAATAGTGCCGGTGCGGCCGCCGATGCTAACGCGGGCGCCAACGCGGGCGCAACCGCCGGTGCTAATGCGGGGGCCGCCGCCGCGGCCAACGCGGGGGCAACCGCCGCGGCCAGCCCGAGTGCCGCTGCCAATGCTAACGCGAGTGCGGCCGCGGATGCGGATGTGGCCGGCCCAGCAGTACCGCAACCGCCGTCGACGGCGATTGCCAATGCCACGGCGATCTCGAACACCAACATCTACAACAATTACTACGGCGACAACACGCCGGATGACGCCGCAACGGATAACCCCGCAGCCGCCGCAGCCGCTGCCCAGGCGAGTGCTACCGCGAACGCTGATGTCGTGGATCCGGGTGATGCCGGTGCGACGCCCACAGTCCCGACGCCGGATGGGCCGACCGGTGGTGTTGTAGTCAGCGGTACGTCGGGTCCCGGCGGTGAAGTGGAAGTCGAGGGTGAGTATGGTGACTCGGAAGCCGAAGTCGAGATTGAAGGTCCCGGCACCGGACAGGCTGCAGCCGGTCCCGCAGGGATCAACGTCGGCGGTACGGCAGGTGCCGGCGGTGAAGTAGAAGCTGAAGGCGAACACGGTGAAATGGAAGGCGAAGTCGAGATCGAAGGTCCCGGCACCGGACAGGCGGCCGTCAATCCCGGAGGCGTATATCTCACCGGTACCAGCACCGGCGGTGAAGTAGAGGTCGAAGGCGAAAATAGCAACACGGAAGCCGAGATCGAAATCGAAGGCAACGGTTCCGCAACCGTCCAGGCCGGCCCCGGCGTACAAGTGCCACCCATGCCGGCTGCTCCGGTAGCGGCACCGCCCGTACAACCGCCGCCTGTACCACAACCGGCTCCCGCAGCGGGTGCTAGCGCCGATGCGAACGCGGCCGCCGCGGCTCAAACTGGGGATTAGCCAAGTAACCAGGACAAACCAGATCGCAGGGCTCGCTTAATACCCTCAAATCGAGCCCGCGATTGAAAAACAAAAGGATACCGGGAGAGGAAGAAACTAAGAACGCTCAACCTCTCCCGGTCCTTCTCCCGACAGCAACACACAAGTACCTACCTGGCAGTCCACGATACATGGTTTGACAACCGCACAAACTGCAGTTACCGACAGCAGGAGATCTTCAATGTTGACCATCAACCCAATCAGTTCAGCGGGACGGTCGGTCGATCAGACCGGCATAGCGATGCAGCCATCCTCGCAAACGGCCGGCGCGCCCTCACAGACAAGCCGGACACCGAAGATTGCCCCGGGGAGTTACGACTCGGGCCAAATGCATCTGCTACGCGAATCAACCAGAGATTTAGGCGACATCCTGAGTAAGCTGATGGCATTTGTACAACGGCTGCTGTCGCAACTAGGCAGTATGTCAAAGGGGTTGGAACAGGCGATCGGTGCTCCGGTAGGCAATACACCGGACAAAGGCGGCGAAGAAGAAGGCCCGCCACGAGCCGGCCAACCGGCGTACAAAACCGGCACCGTTTCACAACCAGCGACGACACCGGCAGCCAATAGCGGCTACACCGCTTTTGCCGGCGACCCGTTAAAAAACAGCGATGCCTTTTTGAATCATATGAAACAGATGCTGCTGCGACCAACCCCAACGCGAAAACCGGGCGATCCGGTTTATGATTTGCTAAATGGCAACGGTAAGACCGAAAAAGGCACACAATATAAGGTAGATGCCCTGCCGCCCACGGCGCGCGAACTCGAACAGCTAACCGAAATGTACGGTATCGAATTCGGCCTTACTTATGTGAAAGACAAAGGGCTGGTTTTAAGCACCGGCAATGAAAACAGAGTGCCCATAGCCGGCGGCAAGGATGACGGCATCTGGGTTGTACACACCCATCCCAGGGGTACAGTCGCAAGTGACTTGGACCTCGAAGTTCTCGACGTCAGAAGCAAACAGGACAAGTCCTTGGCTGTGCGCGTGGCTGCGGGAGAGCAATTCGGCAGCTTGAGCACCTTTTCGAGTAATAATCGTGAAGTCGAGAATACGCCTTTATAATGATTTCCGGAGATTTTTTTATGTTGCCTATGCGCCGTGATACATCGATTCACAAAAAGCCATAGCTATTAACCGGCTGCGGTTTTGTGCTACAATACGCAAACTGCAGGAGTACTTAAAAATGCAAATCGCACACGCAAACAGATCCGCGCCGTCAATGCAGTCCGATTCCTACAACTATGCTGCGACACATGCTCGACAACCCGGCCGGACAGCGGACGCGGCCAATAGCAAAGAAGCAAACCAACCGCCGGAGGCGGATAGCGAAACAGTCGGTAATCTGGAAGATATCACAGCGCAACTTTCAAGCATGTTGCAAAACATTTTGAAACAATTGATGCAGATGTTTCAGGCATTCAGTGGCAAATCGTCAACCGCGCAACCACCGCCCCCCCCCAAATCGGCAGAGGGCAAACAAGCTGACAAGCGCCATCCACAGCAGTCAAAAACCCCCTCGCCCGCTCCGGGCAATGCCGCTTCACCCCAAACGAATACAGCCGCGAGCAATGGCGGCGGTTACACGCCTTTTGCCGGCAATCCCTTCCAGGACAATGCTTCATTTTTAAAGCACATGGAGCAAATGTTGCTGCGACCAGCGCCGGCACGGCAGCCGGGTGACCCGGTGTACGACCTGATGAACGGCAAAGGCAGTACTGAGAAAGATACGGAATATGATGTCAATGCCGCACCACCTACCGCACGGGAGATGGAGCAACTGACGGAAAAGTACAATCTTGAGTTCGCGCTTTCGTACGTTAAGGACCGGGGCATCATTTTAACTGTCGGCGCCAACGATCGGGTTAATATGGCCGGCAACAAGAAAAATTCCATCAAAATTGTGCATACCCACCCCGGGGGCGCTCCCTCAAGCCAAGGTGACCGTGATAATTTAAAGAAATATTCACAGCAGACATCCTTCATCGTACGCCCTGCGCCGGGTGAGCAATTCGGCAGCCTGAGCACTTATTCCGACAACCAAAGGGAACTCAACAACGTGCCCATATAAATTTGCCCGTATAAAATCACGTCATTGAATCAAAGCTGCGCAGCGACTTCCCGTCGCGATCGGAATAACTTTTTCGTATTTTTTGCGCGAGCCCCTTGCTTAATCTGGTGGGCATGGCCCACCCTGCACTCCTACCCAATGGCAGGTAGGGTGGGCCGTGCCCACCAACTGGATGATTTCCAAATGTGGTTACCCCGACCCGACCGCACAAAATACTTGTCTAATCGCCTAAAAAAGCGTAACAAATTACGTCAGGGCTAGTGCAAAAATAATTTCACATTTTAGCGTGAGCCCTCAGCCTCCCCAAGCATCCATTCAAAATTCAGGTCCTGCTCCATGAAAATTCGCATCATTTTGAGTATACTGGCTTTAACGGCCTTTTTTTCGGCCGCCGTGGGCGGCGCCTTTTTTTATTACACGGTGCAGGAGACCGCCTTGCACGAGGCCGAACGCGATGTTTGGGCGGTCACCAAGGCCATGCAGTTGCGCGTGGTCGGTTTTCTGTCCGAGAACCTTAAATCGGTCAAAACCCTGGCCGGGTTGGCACCGATCAACCTGGCGCTGCAACACCCGGATCCGGCCCATCTGGCAGACGCCAATTCTCTTTTGGATCATTTTCAAACATCGCTGGAAGTGAGCGTCTGTTACCTGCTCGATCGCCGGGGCAAAACCATTGCGACCAGCAATCGCGCCAGTGCCGACAGTTTCCTGGGGCACAACTACGGCTTTCGGCCCTATTTTAAAAAAGCCCTGGCCGGACAAGCCGCTGTTTACATGGCGCTGGGCGTCACCTCGGCCAAGCGGGGCGTTTACTACAGCTACCCGGTTTACACACCGGATCACCATATTGCGGGGGTGGTGGTCATCAAATCCTCGATCCACGCGATCGAACAGGATTTTGCACAGGAAAAAAAAGGCGCGCTGTTGCTGGTCGATCCACAGAGCGTCATTTTTGCTTCCAACAAACCGGATTGGCTGTATCAAACGCTTTGGCAACAAGACGAAGATCAAATCGTCCGGGTTGTCAAAACCCGTCAATTCGGCAGCCAGGCGCTGAAATGGTTGGGTATGAAAAAAACGGATCCGTTTCGGGCGGTATCGCAATCCGGCCGGAAGTATTTGCTGAGCAGCCGGCCGGTGCCCAATTACCCGGGCTGGAAAGTTGTGTACCTGGAGTCGCTGGCGCAAATCAATCAGCGCAACGTGGGGCCTCTGGGGCGTTTCTGGGGTCGTGTGCTGATCATCGCGTTTTCCCTGCTGGGCCTGGCGGTAGTGATCATGTATCGCAAGGCCAGCCGAGATTTGACCATGCGCTATCTGGCCGAGGGTGCCCTGCGCAACAGCGAGCAATTATACCGGGCCATTGTTGAGGACCAAACCCAGATGATTGCCCGTTTTGAACCGGACATGACCCTGACCTTCGTCAATTCGGGCTATTGCAATTACTTCAAGCGTCATTCGGCCGACCTGGTGGGGTGTAAATTTACCGATTTTATACCGGCTGATGAAAAAGAGGCGGCCCTGGCCCATTTGACCACGTTCAGCTCTGAAACACCGGTTAAAACCGTTGTGCACAGGGTTAAATTGCCCAACGGACGCCTGCGCTGGCTGGAGCGCACCGACCGGGCGTTTTTGGACGACACGGGCCGGCCGGTCGAGTTTCAGTCCGTAGGCCGCGATATCACTCAAATCAGGATCGCCCAGGAGATTTTACAACAAACGAAACTGCGGCTTGAAAATCGGGTCAAACAACGCACGGCTGACCTGAGCCGCATCAACCGGAAACTCAGGCGCGCCATTGAAGTGCGCAAACACACCGAGGAGAATTTACGCCAAAGCCAGCAACGCTATGAGATGGCCGTCAGTTCGGGACGGGTGGGGGTTTGGGGCTGGAACCTGATTACCAACGAAATTTACCGTGATCCTATCTTACGCGACATGCTCGGTTATGAGACCAACGAAATCGGCAATGACATGCAAAGCTGGTTGAAGTTGATTCACGCCAACGATGCCGACCGGGTCAAAAGCCGGGCGCGTGACTACTTAAAGGGCAAATCACCGGACTATGAGGTTGAATATCGCATGCGCCACAAAGACGGCGGGATGCGTTGGTTTTTGACCCGCGGGATTGCCGAGCGCGACAAACACGGGGTTCCCCACCGTCTGATCGGTACCGATACGGACATCACCGCGTTGAAGCAGACCGAGGAAGCCTTGCGCGAAAGCGAAACCCGCTTTCGGGCGTTGACCGAATCGACCGCGTCGGCCATTTTCATTATCCAAGGTGATTATTTCAGGTATGTCAATCCGGCCGCCGAGGCGATGCTCGGTTATTCGCGCAAGGATATCAAATCCTTGAGATACTGGGACCCGATCCACCCGGATATGCGGGCCATGGTTTTAAGACGCGGCCGGCGGCGCCAGGAAGGCATCAATGAACCGGAGCACTATGAACTGAAAACGGTGACCAGGGCCAATGAGATCCGCTGGCTCGATTATACTGCCACGCGCATTTTCTATCGCGGCAAACCGGCCATTTTAGGCACGGCCATCGACATCACCGACCGTAAACAGTCCGAAGACCTGATCCGCACGTCGTTACGCGACAAAGAAGCGCTGCTGCGTGAAATTCACCATCGCGTCAAAAACAACCTGCAGATCATTTCGAGCCTGCTGGATATGAGTGGTAATAAAATTGACAATCAGCCGGTGGTCGATCTGTTGGCCGATGCGCGCGGCAAAATCCACACCATGGCCCTGATTCACATGCAGCTTTACCAGAGCGACCATTTCGACCGGATTCATGTTGAAGAGCATGTCCGCAAATTGACAGCTTACCTGTCTCGTGTATATAACCCTGATGGCGGTCGCATCGCTTATCGGGTGCATCCTTCCCGAGTGCACTTGAGCATCACCCAAGCCATCCCGTGCGCCCTGGCTTTGAATGAAATTATTTCCAATGCTTTTAAGCACGCCTTTAACGGAGCCAAACAGGGACTGGTTGATATTACGATCGACAAACCGTCACAAGGACGGATTCGTATTGAAGTTGCCGACAACGGTTGCGGCTTTCCCAGGGCGATCAACCTGGAAGAGGCCGATACCCTGGGATTGAAACTGGTGCGAAACCTGATCCGCAAACAACTGGCGGGCAGTGTGAAAATCGACTCCAATCCCGGAACCCGCGTCGTTCTTGAATTCAAGGAGTTGGAAAATGAGCAGGCTGAGACCTAAAATCCTGATTGCCGATGATGAGGTCATCATCGCGATGCAATTGGAGGAGTGTCTGTCGGCCGATGGATATGACGTCGTGGCCACGGTGGTTTCCGGTGAAGCGTCGGTGGAGATGGCCCGCCGTTTTCACCCGGACCTGGTCTTGATGGACATCGTGATGCCCGGCAAACTGGACGGTATCGCGGCGGCGGAAATTTTATTTGCCGAGATGCAGATTCCGGTGATTTTCCTGACGGCCTATGCCGAAGGCGAATTCATCGATCGCGCCAAAAAAATCCAACCGCTCGGTTTTGTGGTCAAACCTTTCCAGGAACAGGAAGTCAAGGCTGCCATCGAGTTGGCGCTCTACAAACAAAAAATGGAACGCCGGTACGCCATGGCGGTCAGAGCCGGCAGGGTCGGTGTTTGGGACCGTAACCTGGAAACCGGTGAATGTTATATCGATCCGAACCTCAAAGCGATGATGGGGTATACGGATGCCGAAATCGCCAACAGTCTAAAGGGCTGGCAAAAACTGATCCATCCCGCGGATCGCAAACGGACCGGCGATCTTGTCGACCACGTGTTAAAAACCAGCGACGATTCGTTCAAGATTGAATACCGTTTGAAGCATAAACAGGGCCACAGTTTGTGGTTTTTATCGCAAGGCACGGTGTGTCGCAATCAGGCCGGCGAGCCGGAACGAATCATGGGAACCGATCTGGAAATAAACGAGCGCAAGCGGGCCGAGGATAACCTGAAAAAGGCGCACGACAGCCTCGATCTGAGGGTCAAGGAGCGCACCGCCGAACTCATGGAGGCCAACCAGAAATTAAAACAACAAATCAGCGAGCGGCTGAGGGCCGAACAAGCCCTGCACCGGCGTGAAACCATCTTAAAAGCGGTGGCGCTGGCGGCTGAGCAACTCCTGGGGACCTGGAACCTCGAACGGGATGCCGATACCATTCTCACGCATCTGGGAAAAGCGTCCGAGGTTTGCCGGGCGTATCTGATCGCAACGGATGATTCACCGTCCCTCGAAGGGTTTGTCAAGTACTACCGGTCGTGGATCGCCGAAAACTCGCCGGTACAGACCGGGCATACGCGCCTGTTGTCCCTCACACGACAACAGGTCGAGGATCTCGGCTGGCTTGATGCCTGGCGGGAACGTCACATTGTGCATGGTCCGGTGGATACCTTTCCCGACGACATTGCCCATTTGCTGGACGCCGACAAAATCAAATCATTGTTGCTGGCCCCGGTGTTTGTCGGCCACGAACTTTGGGGTTTGATCGGTTTTGATGACTGCCGGCACCGCAAGCAGTGGACCTCCTTTGAACGCGAGGCTATCAAAACTGCCGGCAATATCCTCGGCGCGGCGCTGTTGCACCAACGCGCCGACGATGCATTGCGCGACAGCGAGGCCAAGTATCGCGAATTGTTCAAAAACGAATCCGACGCTCTGATGATCTTCGATGCCGAAACCCTTTTGTTCGAAGACGCCAACCAGGCCACCCTCGATCTTTACGGATACACGAAGCCGCAGTTTTTAAAGCTCAGTGCCATCGATATTTCCGCCGAAAAAGACAGGGCGCACGACACCATGCACAAAGTTATCGCCGATGCGGCCAACCGCCACATACCCGACTATAAATTTTTAAAAAAAGACGGCGGCATGTTTCCCGGCGATATTTCCGCCGGTATTTTTACGGCCAACGGCCGCAGAAAAGTCATCGGGGCCGTGCGTGACATCACCCAGCGTAAAAAGGCCGAGCAGCATATCCAGGCCCTGACCCGCAAACTGATGCAGGCCCATGAAAGCGAACGGATGCGTATTTCACGTGACCTGCACGATCACGTGGCCCAGGATCTGTCTACCCTTAAAATCGGTTTTGAAACGTTATTCGACAATCAGGACGGTTTGTCAGCGAACCTGCGACGTAAGGCCAAGGACCTGTCCGGTTTGCTGGGCGCCACCATTTCAGCGGTTCGCGACATGGCCTACAATTTAAGGCCGCCGAGCCTGGATCAGTTGGGTCTGGTCCGTACCATTTTCCTTTTTTGCGAGGACTTCAGACATGCTACCGGAATCCATATTGACTTTAGCAGCGCGGGTATGGAAGAATTGGACTTGGGTTCGGAGACTGAAATCAATCTTTACCGCCTTGTCCAAGAGGCGCTATACAATATCAAAAAGCACGCTTGTGCCAGTCACGCCATCGTTCGGTTAGTCGCTTCGTATCCGCATATCATTTTACGGATTGAAGATAACGGCACCGGTTTCAATATTCAAAATCAAATGGTTGAAGCCATGAGCAACAAACGCATGGGGCTTCGCAGCATGAAGGAGCGAACCGGCCTTCTGGGCGGTCGCTTCAAGGTAGAATCAAAGCCGCAACAAGGTACCCGCGTAGTGATAAAAATTCCTTATGAGGAGAAAAACCGTGGGCAGTAGGAAGACCATTTTCATCGTCGACGACCATCCGCTGTTTCGTGAGGGATTGAAAACGATTATCGCCCGTGACGTCAACTACGAAATCATGGGCGAAGCGGGCAACGGGCGCACCGGCCTGGCGGCGATCAAACAAAAAAAACCGGATCTGGTCATTGTCGATATTTCGCTGCCTGACAAAAGCGGTATCCAATTGACCCATGAAATTCGCAGCCAACTTCCCAAAACCCACATCATGATCGTCAGCATGCATTCGCAAATCGACTACATCGCCGAGGCCTTCCAGGCCGGCGCCACCGGCTACGTCGTTAAAGACAGCGCCTCGGAACGCCTGCTGCAAGGCTTGGAAACGATTGCCAGAGGCGAATACTATCTGGATAGTTCCATCTCGCACGAAGTGGTCGAAAAACTGATGAAATTTCCGATCAAGGAAGCTAAAATCGTGGATGCTGATTACGGCGCCCTGACCCCACGCGAGCAGGAAGTAATGCGCCTTCTGGCCGAGGGCCTGTCAACTAAGGAAGCGGCCGAAGAATTGTTTATCAGCCCCAAAACCATTGAAAACCACCGTGCCAATATCATGAAGAAGCTCGATCTGCACAGCACCATAGAGCTGGTTCGCTACGCAGCCCGTTTGGGCTTGATCGACGTTGAGCTTTGGAAGCGGTAAACCTCACCATACCCACTTGGGGACCCGTTCATGGGAAATTCCCCTATCAAAATGAACCTTTCCCCCTATGGACAAGTTATACCCCGTCCATGGTATAAACATCACATAAAGCTTGACCGGTGAGCACAACGTCGCGGGCAAGCTGTCATAGCGCTAAGCTGGATATAGCATGGGAGGCTGCATCCACACGGCAACCGATCTTTCGCAGATTTCAACCGGCACTCCCGGCCGGCGTCAAAGGGCTTTAGCCCCTCGCCCCGGCAGGGAACAGATTGCAAATATCGGAAGCAATACTTGCGAATGATCACAAACATAGTGCGGTCCGCGGGCCGCTAATTTCAGCCTCATCCTTTGCAACCGGGACATCGACAGATAGCCACGGGAAACGGCACGAAAGGGTGAGCGGCACTATTTTAAGGAGGTTTTGTGCAAATGGTGGAAGGTCGCGTAAAATGGTTTGATGACAAAAAAGGGTATGGTTTTATTGAGACAGAATCGCATGGTGATGTTTTCGTACATTACACCAGCATTGAAGAGAAAGGATTTCGAACACTTAAAGAAACAGAGAAAGTATCTCTCGATATTGAAGAATCGCCAAAAGGCACTCAGGCCATCAAGGTGCGCAAGTTGGGCTGAAATGCTGCTTAAACTTAAGCATTAAAAGCACCCGTAAAACAGCGGGTGCTTTTGTTTTAAGTGGCTGTTCAAGCGATACGGCCACGCATAAACCCGCTGGTCGATTAACCCTGACGTTGCCGAAAAATAACATGGCAACGTTGTGATTTACTTACGGTCACGAGGACCCATTGGTCAGAAGTGTGCGCAACATGCCGGTTGCATGTCGACACCTGATCGTAAAAAAGGTTGTCCTGCCCTTTTACAGAAGACATATCAAAAGTTAAATTTGGGTTTGTAATATCAATCGGTACGGGCCTTTGCAATTTTACCACAAAATTGCAACCCCGACTTGAAGTGAAAAAAGTGCTTCTAAATCAAATCAACCACTTTTCATTCAAGGCAGGAAAAATCATGACCCAGATAAAATACTCCGACAAAAAAATGCTCCGGGCGAAAAAGCCTTCCGGCGAAAAGTTCTCAAATACGCCTGCATCTATCGGTGATCACGGTAATTTTCTGGATATGGCCAAACTCATTCGCAGCCTGCAACGCGCCGAAGGTCAGGAAGCTTGCTTTAAAAGACCCTTCAAAAATTGCCGTTCAACCGATTGCTGTTGGCGTGAGTATTGTTTGCAGAAAGACCAGTATGCAGAGCTGAAAGCACAAAGGCGACCATAGGGGCTCACGCAGCAACAAGCGCACATTTTAAAAGTGGCCCGGTGGTCCCCGGCCACGGCATCGCAAAACCCGATAGCGTTTGCCAGGAGCGTTCTGGCACCCTGCCGGAAAGTGCCCATCCGAAAAAGGTGCGGCAACGCTTGTTGTCTTTGCACCGAACTCAATAACGTCGCGATATTCCATTTATTGACCAAACATGCATTTTTTAGGTCAAGGGGCATTGACAACAAGCAGGATGCGTATTAAGAGGACTAAAAGCAAAAGGGGATGGGACCCACTTTTACATACTCACGGATCACACTGTTGATCTGAACAATGAGCGATTCTCACGAATCGCAATGCCAGTCAGAGCCTTTTTCCAAATACAATTTGATCAGACTGCCTAAAGTTCAATCGGCAACCCGCAACTACCGGCGATGGGGGCTATCCATCGTTATTTGCCGACACTGTTCATTTAGTTGTACTTGAGCATACCGATCGAAATGTCCAAATAAAGGCCAAAGCGCACGTTCGTCCGTACCATCACACCTGTAGCGCTTTAATCGAGGTCCAAAGCGTGTGGACCCTCACGGCACATTTGTATTACAGCTACCTTGAAAACCGATCAGGCCCGAACCCGGTATTGGGCCTTATTTTTTTGGGGGGTAGTCTGTAGTGTCCCTCTCACAATCAAATAAAATCAATCATACTCTATGCCGTGCCCTTTCATGCAGTCTACATAGCAGCGGCGTATGAGACATATACAGCGCGACTAACGCTTTTTTAAAACCACCGCGAGGAGTTCGGTTCAAACGTGCGTCGCTGGTTGATTCGACTGGGTTAGACCTTACTTTATGTAGGACGGCGCTCAACACCACCTTTCAACTCGACAACGGACGGACAACGCGAAGCTTCCAAGATGCCTGTCGCTGCTGAATCGGATTAAAAACAGTTTCTAGCGAATCGTTAACAGTGAAACGTTACGATTTGCTCGGTCACATTACATCCGCTCACTCAGAAAGCCGTTTCACGAATTACCCGGACAACCTGTCCGGCAGAAAACGGCAACACCACCTGCAACGTAATGCTAGCCACCGGGCAAGTGACTCAATTGTCATTCCACCAGGCGCAAATTTCGGTTACGGCCGAATATGAGCGGATGGGCTCTATTAATTCTTAGACCTTAGAGGTGATCAATGGAACAACGGCAACAAGAAACGACCGGACCGGAAAACATGCTCAACGCATGGGTCAAAAGCACCAGTGAGTTTTGGCAGAACATGAACAACTTCTGGCCCCAGGAGTCAAAGAACGCCAAAACGTCGTCCAAGGAATCTGCGCATGCCAAACCACGCATGGAGGCCAACTGGGATACAACGCTCAAAACATTCAAAGCGTTTGCCTCAACGCTGAGTGAACAGTCCAACCAGGAGGCCACCCTGAAAGGGCTCAACACCCTGCCTGAAATCGTAATGAAACTGGCGCAAAACGGCCTGTCCGGTTTTATGCAAATCCAACAAGCCCTGCTGGAAAAAGCCGGCAAAGTGGGGCAGTCGGTTAAAGCGTATGATTTTGAAAACCTTGATCAACAAACATTTAAAGCCCTGTCGGATCTATACGAAAAGGAGTTTCAACAGTTCTTCAATATTCCGCAACTTGGCTTGACCCGCGGCTACCAGGAAAAATTCAATCACGCACTGGACAAATACAACCAATTGAGCGTAGCCGCCGGCGAATTACTATGTTTACTGAGCCTTCCGGTTGAGAATTCACTTAAGGTGCTGCAGGAAAAAGTGGCGAACCTGGCCGAAGAAGGAGAGCTTCCGGACAGCTCCAAAACTTACTACCAGATGTGGATCAAAATCCTGGAAGGCCACTTTCTAACACTTTACCAATCCGACGAATACACTCAGTCACTCAACAAGGCGCTGGTCTCATTGTCCGACTACCAAATGGCCAAAGACGCCGTTTTACAAGACCTGCTCAAATTACTACCGATACCCTCACAGGACGACATGGACGAACTTTACAAGGAAATCTATTTGCTAAAAAAAAGAATCCGAAAATTGGAGAAAAAAAAGTAAATCCGCCTCGGGCAGAAAGGCGCACCGCAAGCCGACCGACAGCTCGAAGACAATGCCTCGCCGGCCGGACCGGGCAATTCGTGTATTTAATCCTATAAACCAAAAACCATCTTTTTTGATCCGACATAAAAAGGGGGCAACATGGCAAAACCGGGTATCGCAGTCGATTTAATTTTAAAGAAAATGGCGGAAGACGCCGACCGGGGTCGGGAACGTGCAGCCAAGGCATCGGATGTACTGCTCGACGAGCTTGATACGCAGATCGGACCGACACCTTATAATATCGTATATGAAGAAGATCGAATCAAAGTAAAACACTATAAGCCCAAAGGCGGCACAAAAGTAAAAACGCCGCTGCTGGTGGTCTACGCCCACATCAACCGCGAGACCATGCTCGATTTGCAACCCGGTCGCAGTGTCGTGCAGAATTTACTCTCCGACGGTGTTGAAATGTATATGATCGACTGGGGGTACCCCACCCGCAAGGACCGCTTTTTAACCATCGACGACCATGTTAATGGTTATATGGACAACGTGATCGATTTTATCCTGAAGCGCCACAAAATCTCCAAAGTAAACATCATGGGTATCTGCATGGGCGGCACCTTGAGCCTGATTTACTCGGCGCTGAACCCCAAGAAAGTGCGCAATCTGATCACCACGGTCACCCCCACCAACTTCGATACCGATAAAGGTTTGCTGCATGTCTGGATGAAAGCGATCGATGCCGACCGCCTGGTCGGCACCTTCGGCAATGTTCCCGGCGACCTGATGAACCTGGGTTTTCTATTATTGAACCCGGCGCGATTAATGATTGACAAATACGTCAGTTTCTTCGAAAACATCGATAATAAAAAGTTTGTCGAAAATTTTGTCCGAATGGAAAAATGGATATTCGACAGCCCCGACGTGTCGGGCGAAACTTTCCGTCAATTTATCAAGGATTGCTATCAGAAAAACCTGCTGATCCAAAGTAAAATGATGGTGGGCGGCCGACGGGTCGACCTGAAAAAAGTGACCATGCCGCTACTGAACATCTATGCCAAATACGATCATTTAGTGCCGCCGGCCGCATGCGATCTTTTGACCCAGCGCGTGGGGAGTAAAGACACACAGGATGTGTGCCTGGACACCGGCCACATCGGCATCTATGTCAGTGGGAAATACCAGAAGGAATTTGCTCCCCAAATCGCCCGGTGGCTGACGGCAAGGGATCAGGAACGCCCCAAACGGGCGCCGCGCAAGACCGCGCCCGCCAAAGCAAAAGCCAAAGCGAAGCCCGCCGCAAGCGCATCCAAGGACACCCAAACCCAGGCGGCATAAGGAGAGACAATGGCAACGCAACAAAATTACTTCGAAGCCTTTTGCAAAGTCAGCAAAGCGTTTGGTTCAACGCTGGACAAAAAAGCACTGCTGGACTTAATTGTCGAAAGCGCCATCACGACCATGAAGGGGAAAGCGGCCTGTTTGTTTCTGGCCGACGAAAAAAAGGAAGTATTCATCCCCAAGGCCCAGAAGGGACTTTCCGACAACTATCTGCATGCATCCCCAATCAAAGCCAAAGAGCTGCTCGATGGACTGGAGCAAAAGGGCTACCTGGCCTTTAAGGATGCCACCACCGACCCCCGGCTCGAGCATCACGAAGCCAAAAAAGCCGAGGGGATCGCCTCGATTTTGACGGTTCCGGTCCGTGTCAGCGATTGTACCATCGGCGTCCTGTCGCTATACACCGCCAAACAAAAAGAATTTAAAACAGCGGAAATCGACTTTTTGCGGGCATTGGCCGACCAGGGCGGCATCGCCATCCAGAACACCCGCCTGTTTGACCGCACCCGGCGCAACGCGCAACTGTTCCTCGAATTGATTGGTGAGATAAATTCCTCACTCGACATCAAGACCATTTTACACAACCTTACCCACAATATTGCCAAAACACTCGGGTTAAAGGGGGTTCTGATCAGGCTGCTGGACGAAAAGTCCGACACGCTCAAACCGGTGGCCAGTTACGGTCTAAGTGAAGCCTTTATCGACAAGGGGCCGGTTGCCGCAAAGGGCAGTGCTATCGGGCGGGCGTTGCAGGGGGAAACCGTCATTATTCCGGACGTATCCAGCGACGCCACGGTCAAGTATAAAGACGAATTTGCCCGCGAAGGGATCAAGGCGATGCTCAGCGTGCCGGTGAAAGTCCGTGAAGAGGTTATCGGCGTTCTGGTGTTTTTCAGCGCCAACCCTCGCCGTTTCCCCGATGATATCGCCATAATGGCCCAGGCACTAGGCCATCAGGGTGGCTTGGCCATTCAAAATGCGTCGCGCCACCTGGCCTTAAAATCCGACCTGGAAGAGCTAAAGGAAGATATTTGGAGCCATAAAGCCTGGTTTTAGGCGGCTTAAAACCAAAACGGCTTTTGCCTTCGAATAACGCGTCATTCGAGGGCAAAAGCCCCACCTGCCAATGCCCCCATCACGCATGAAAATACCCTTGCTTGCCTTGACAAGCATGCTTCGCGCGCTATCTTTCACGGTATAGTTCTTCCGACGGGCAGCCTGTAATCAAAACCACGCATCTATTCACACCTGACCCGCTTAACCCGCCCTTGTGCATCGCACTTGAATTAACAAGCACCGGCCGTCGGTTATCGTCAACCTAACGCCACAAAAAAAGAGGTAAAGACCATGAAATTAAAAACTATGTTTACGTTTGTTTTGCTTTGCACCTTAATCCCCCTGACCGCTATGGGCGGCAGTTATGGGATGAAGAAAAAAGCCGAAGCATCACAGGATATCGTCTCGACCGCCATGTCGGCCGGATCATTCAGCACACTCGTAACCGCACTAAAAGCCGCGGACCTGGTGGAAACGCTCCAGGGGGCCGGTCCGTTTACGGTTTTTGCGCCCACCGACGAAGCCTTTGCCCGACTGCCGGCCGGAACTCTCGAAAATCTGCTTAAACCCGAAAATAAAGCCGATTTACAGGCCATCCTGACGTATCACGTGGTTCCGGGGAACGTAACCGCTGCGGACGTCAAAGGCTTGCGCTCCGCCAAGACGGTCAACGGCCAAAGCTTCCGTATTTCCGAGGCAGGGGGGGCGGTAATGGTCGATTCGGCCAAAGTGACCCAGACCGATATCAGTTGCAGTAACGGCACGATTCATGTCATCGACCAAGTGATCATGCCGAAATAGGGCGTTATCGTAAAACCGGAAAACACACGGCAACCCCTCGCATGTTGGAATTTAATAAGGAAAAAAGGATGCTTAGAAAGGGATATCCTGCTTTGGCAAGGGGGGGTATCCCTTTTTTATGAACCCTGCAACTTGCCGGACCAAAGGGGTGCCTTGGGGGTGAATTCGCGCCGATTCGGTCAAAAAGGTGTGCAGCAATGTCAGCGCCTGATGCGGCCGCTGCTCGGGTGTCATCGCAGCCACGGCGGTCATGTAGCGGCGGGTAGCATTGAACTGCCCCTGTTGCAGTTGTTTGCGCAGCGACCAGACGATTTTCGCATTCAGATTCTGCAAGCGCGGCCCATGTGGCCGCTGGGCCGCGTCAAAGACCTGATCGACCAGATAATCCGGATAACTCCGGCGCATGGCCCGCCGGAACTGCGCGGCCATTTCATCCCATTTGGTATCCCGGCTGAATCCGGATTCGCGGTAAAACTGATGATGTTGCTCAAAAACGTTATCCGGCACCAGAAAACTGGGCAGATAAACCGACAGTCCCGTGGCATCACAATCCGGGGTATGACGTTCATCGACAATCACATCCCGGCTCACCAACTGTATGATGCCGTGAGCCAGACGGGCGACATCATCATCGCGCGTCAAATGCGCCAAACGCTCCAAGAAGCCGATCAAGTCGTGATATTCCAAATTCAGAAAACTGCGAAAACTCTGAGTGCGTCCCAATGCCTGATGGATGGTGCGGGCGGTGTGGCTGACGGTTTGCGGATTATCCAACTGCCGGATCAGGGACCGGGCCAGACGATCCATTTTGCTGCTTAAAACAGCGAAATCGCGGGTACGGATCATGGCCAGACCGGCGGTCAACCGGCAGGTAACCACATCTCCGGTTTCCGACGTAAGCACCACCGGTTTACGGTACTGGTCGATGTACGGTTCGATCAGAGTCCGGCCCAGGGCCTTTGGGGGCAACGCAGGGTCCGCCTGCAATGCCGCGAGCAGTTTTTCAAATTGAATTCCCCGGACCTGGAACGCGCCCGGCGGATCGTTGACCATGCGAATTTCGTCCTCGCTGGCAATAATATAGTCGGTCAGATCCCTCAAGGCGTAGCCGATTTCGACCATGCCGGTTAAACAGGAAAAAAACACCGACAGATCGAAGCGATCGGTGCCCAGCCCCTGCCGCATGGCGTCGGCAAATACCGGCAGGGACATTTTGCGGGCGGCGGTGACATCCGGCGAAAAGGCGGCCGATTTGGGCAAACGGCCGAAGCCGGCGCCACCGGTATCGATAACGCCGCTGCCGTGGGTAAACATGAAGAACAGATACCGGCGGGCTGGAAAGCGTTCGCGCACGTCTTGAATAAAATGCGCCAGGGTGGCCGGATCCCCCAGATCCTGTTCCTTCCGGTCTTCGAGAACGGTTGAGCAGATCCGGCCGATTTGGGTGTCTTTTTCAATGTAGAGCAGCTTTGTCCCTTGCCAGCCGGATCCATATCGGGCCGTGTAGGCCGGGTGTCCGTCGACCAGGGCAACAATATTCATGTCCGCCGAGGAACCGACGGTTTCCATCATATCGACGCTGTGTAAAATCTCTTCAGCCAGATCGTTATCGCCGTTTAAATAGCAAAGAACCGTAAATTCTTTCAAGGTACGGTCCGAAGTCAAAAAATCAGCGGCCCAAACAGCGTCCAAAGAAAAAAACAGACAGCAACCGATTGTAAAAATTTGATAAAATGTTAATATGCGCCTCATCATCAACCAAACATATTTCCGTACGAATTCTATTCACAGCAGCAACGCAACCTGTAATCATATACATCGGCAAAGATTTGTTTCAAGGTTAGCAAAAAATGCGTGTGCCTGCCGGAGGCCGGACACCGAAAACCTTCAAAGTTGGAAATACAAGCCCATTTTCTTCACGTAAAAACATCAACACGTGCAAGGAGGTAACAATACATGAGCATGGCACAACAACTGACCGGTATCGCCGGCGGCATCAAATACTCGGCCGCGGCATTCGAATACTGGCTGGATCGCACCCAGCGCACCATCCTGTTTTGGGATGTCCTGCGCAAACGCGGCAACAACTACATTGAACATCTCAAGGCCGGCCAACCACCGGTACTGATTTTCGACTACGAAATGGTGCTCGACGGCCGCACCTTTGACCAGCCGGTTAACTATTCGCTGATCCGCATTCTGGATCGACGCGGCCCCCTAGCCGACCCCGTCACGCCGTCCAACGCCGAAAAACGTAAAAAAACCGAACCATCGCCGTCTGTTTTCACCCCCCCCTCACGCCCGATCGTTGTTATCGATCCGCGCGCCGGTCACGGACCGGGGATCGGCGGTTCCAAAATCAACTCGCAGATCGGCGTGGCCCTCACCCAGGGGCACCCGGTTTATTTTATCATGTTCTACACCAACCCCGAGCCCGACCAAACCATCGCCGATGTGCAGCAGGCCGAAATCCGGTTTTTGGAGGAAGTCGGCCGGCGCCATCCGGACGCCCCCAAACCGGCCGTCATCGGCAATTGCCAGGCCGGTTGGGCCGCCGCGCTGATTGGTGCGGACCGCCCGGATGTGGCCGGTCCGATGGTGTTCAACGGCTCACCGCTGTCCTACTGGGGCGGTGTGGAAGGCGCCAATCCGATGCGCTACAAAGGCGGTTTGTGCGGCGGCGTATGGACCACCTCATTATGGTGCGACCTGGGCAACGGCAAATTCGACGGCGCCCACCTGGTGGCCGGCTTCGAGGACCTGAATCCGGCCAACACCTACTGGAAGAAACTCTACAACCTGTTTGCTAAAATCGACACGGAAGAAGAACGGTTTCTCGATTTTGAAAAATGGTGGGGCGGATTTTTCAAAATGAACACCGAAGAAATACATTTTATCGTCGACAGCCTCTTTATCGGCAACGAATTGGAACAAGGGCACCTGCGGCTGGATGAATCCAAGTCGATCAACCTGAAAAACTTCAAGGAACCGATCCTGATCTTCGCTTCGGGCGGCGACAACATCACCCCGCCGCCGCAGGCATTAAACTGGATCAAGAAAGTCTACGGCACCGTGGAAGAAATCAAAAACCAGGCCCAGGTCGTGGTTTACATGGTGCACAAAAAAGTGGGGCACCTGGGAATTTTCGTGTCCGGCAACGTTGCCCGCAAAGAGCATCGTGAAATCATCGGCAGCGTCGACATGGTGCAATACCTGTCGCCCGGATTATATGAAATGATGGTGGAGGGCGACCCCAGTCATCCGGAACTGGACGACTTTACCGTGCGCTTCGAACCGCGCAGCATGGATGACATCCTGCAGCTCGATGACGGCCTTGAAGACGAAGAGGCATTTGTCCCGGTCAACGCGGTGTCGCGGTTCAACGATTCAATTTATCAAACCTTTATGCGCCCCTGGGTCCGCATGGGCATGACCGACCGGACCGCCAAAACACTCCGGCTCCTGCATCCTTTGCGCATCCAGCGCTACGCATTTTCCGATCAGAATCCCTTCTGCCTGCCGGTCAAATACTGGGCCGAAGCCATCAAGCCCTTCCGGCGCACCATCGTGTCGGACGACAACCCGTTCCTGGCCTGGGAAACCGTACTGTCCAACACCATCGAAGCCAATCTGAATCGCTATCGCGATCTGCGCGACCAAACCCTGGAATTCTGGTTCAAAACGCTGTACGGCAATCCGCTGGTCAAAATGCTGTTCAGCCCCTTCGACAAAACCCCCAAGTTAAAAAACAAAGCCAAACCGGTCGACAAAAAAACCCTGAAACGACGCGAAGCCTGGGTGGAGATGGCTGCCGTGGAAGGCGGGTTCGCCGAGGCCGTGGTGCGCTTGATCATCGCCGTCATCGGCGCCAACCGCATGCTCGACAAACGCCAATTCATGGAAGCCGAAGCCATCATCCGGTCCAACACGCGCCTGAGCCGTTTAACACCAAAGCACTATAAAGTGATGGTCAAAGAGCAGACCCGCCTGCTGGAACTAAATGAAGACAGCGCCATCGACGGCCTGCCGGTCCTGCTGACATCGGAAAAAGACCGGCTGGAAGCAATTGAAATCGCCGAACGCATCGCCACGGCCGATGCCGAACCGGATAAAAAAGAAAAGGCCATGCTCAAGCGTATCCGGAAAATACTACAACTCGAACCCAATTAGCGCGTGCCCATCCGGCCAATCGCCAGAAGCGATTGCCCTGCAATACAGGCTACGCCAATTGATTTGACAGTTCACGGCGAAGTGTGGTTGTTTGAGTGGCCCCTCGGGCATTAACCGATAACCATCAACCACACACACATACCAATGCAGACCGCCCGTTCGAAAAAACCCGCCTACGGTTTATGGTGTCTGGTGCTGGCCACGACCGGCGCCATGGTCCTGGCCGGACGGGTCGATTACACCTGGACCGTCTTGCTGCACGAAAATGCCTGGCCCTGGTTGCACCGATTCATGGGGCGCAGCGTTTTTGAAGCCGAAGGCGTCGGCGGCGGCGATCTGGTGGCATTTTTCATGATCGCGGTGGTCGGCGGCTACTACATCGCCTGGAAAGGGTACGGCAACCGGCGGTTGGTCAAATGGCGGCCGCAACTTGGTTTCATGATCACCAGCGCCCTGGTGTGCGGCGTCAATTTCGTGCACGGTCTAAAATGGATTCTGGGACGCGCACGCCCCAAACTCGTCATCCGGCAGGACTGGCCCTTCACCGACTGGTATGAAATCGGTCCCCATTTCATCACCGAGGGGATATACCGGGGCAGCTTTCCCAGCGGGCACACCGTGCAGGCCTTTTTGCTCATGACCCTGGCGTACGTGCTGGCCGGCGACAAACGCCACGGCCTGCGGCTGCGGCTGACAGGATGGCTGTGCGGCCTGATCGCGACCGGCTTCACCGTGTTGATGGGCATTGGGCGTTGCATGAGTTTGAGTCACTGGCTCAGTGATGTGGTTGGGGGCCTGTGCGGCGCCTGGCTGATCATGCACCTGCTCTACTTTCACATTCTCAAGGTCCCCGCCCAGGCGCACGCCATGACCAAGGCCGCCCCCCCGGCGGAGACACCGCCGGTGTGGGAACTGCAACTATGCGTGCTGCTGTTTGCGCTCACCCTGAGTCTCGTGGCCCTCGCATTCGGTCTCAGGGGCCTGAGCCTGAGGGCAGGTCTGCAATGGGCGGCGCTCATCGCGATCGGACTCGCCGGGGCCATGGCCTCCTGGCGCGCCACCCAAAAGCTTTACGCAAAGGTTTTCAAATTACAACAACAGGAATAATTCGTGGAACGTTTTTTTCATATTTTGCTGATACACTCGGTCAAAGACCTATTTAAATACAAATCCTTTTTCTTTCTGGTCTTCGTATTGATATTGGCGGACCGCGGCCTGAAATGGCTGACCCGCAACCAGCGAATCGATTTCGATACCGCCCGGCTCAAACAACTCGGCCTGAACGCCGCCCACTACGCCTTTGAGCAACTGCCCACCCTGGTGGCCAACCTGCTGACCGATTACCGCACCTTTGCGGTCGTGGCAGCCATGTTCTTTTTAAAACAACTCATCTCCATGTGGCCCTCAAGCGATATGCGCCGCATGCACCGTGCTGAAAGAGAGCGCTTCGGACTCGTAGCGTCCCTGCTGTCCATTCGCGGACGCCAGATCGCCTGGGATGCCGTTGCCGTGGGGACAATCGTTGCGCTGATGCTCCTGTGGACCACCGGCTGGTATCTACTGGCCCGCTGGGGATGGCAACAGACCCGCACGGCTGCCTGGTTGATGATATGGGCCGGTTCAGCAGGCTTGTGCCTGCCGATGGTCATGGCCGGCTCTTCCTACTCCTCCAAAATCGCCGTACTATCCCAAGGCAGTTTCAGCGCCAAACTCCGCCTGTTTTTCAAACTCTTCAGCGA
The DNA here is from genome assembly GCA_028282295.1 of Desulfobacterales bacterium. GTDB lineage: Bacteria > Desulfobacterota > Desulfobacteria > Desulfobacterales > JANQIE01 > JANQIE01. The sequence goes on from JANQIE010000246.1 coordinate 49,005, forward strand.
TCATAAAATCGCCGCCGCATCCTGGCTGTTTTACAGCGCCCGTCTGGTGGTCGAAGTACTTTTCGTCGTGGCGCTGCCCGCCCTGGTATTGATTCTCATCGATGCGTTCTGGTTGCGACTTGTTCTGGCCGCACTTCTGGCCACGCCGGTCTACTCTTTCCTGAAGATGGCCTCATTTAAATTTTTCCTCTACATCTACGAACCGTTCCCCCTGGTTCGCACCGAATACCGGGACCACTACCACAGCAACGCCTGGCAGCACCGCAACACCGCCCGGACAATAGGCTGCCAACCAGACTCGCCCCAAACAACGCACTAAGGGCTCACAAAAGAATACTCCGTCACCCCGGCGAACGCCGGGGTCCAGAATCTAAACGACAAGATACCCTTTCGCAAAGCCGACGGTGAGCAAGAAACACACTTATTAAATTAAGAGTGAAGAATTTGGAATTGAGAATTAAGGTATACTGTCGATTTTATAATGAATAGCAATGTGGGCAAACCTGCATGCCGAAGCCTAACAACAACACTTGGGCATCTTCGCAACATTTCCTGGATTCCCGCCTGCGCGGGAATGACGAAGTAGGTTTTGTCCTGTCGTGTTTAGACGTCATTCCTGCCCCGTATCAAGTACGGGGTAAAACTGCGGCGGGAATCCAGAAAATGTCCCGAAATGTCCAAATTGCTTGTTCCAGCAGCTCGCCGCAACGTAAGGGCTCGCGAAAAAACACGCCGTCACCCCGGCGAACGCCGAGGTCCAGAATCTAAACGACAAGATACCTTTTTTGCCTTGGCCCAAGGCATCTTTACACCACCTTGGGTTCTATGGATAACCACAAAGCCGTTTTCACCCTCCAGCCCACCACCTGAGCCAGATTTGTTTTGACACTTGTGGTGCATTGCATTACGTTCTAAAAATAAACAGCCAAATCAAATACGTGCATTTTCTCAAAATCTTAGACAGCCTTGGCGGCGCGGCAGCACCCGGCGGCCGGGGTTAGAGGCGATCTGCTGGGCATCTGCACATAAAAACGGAGGGATCACATGGCCGAAGGTCACATAAAATGGTACAGCGAAAAAAAAGGATACGGATTTATCACCAGCGAAACCGAAGGCGACGTGTTTGTACATCATAAAAACGTGCGGGACCACGGGTATTTCGGTCTGGTGAAAGACCTGCCTGTCACCTTTGATTTACGGGAGACCCCCGACGGCAAGCAGGCCTTCAATGTCAGGGCCAGCAAATCCTCCTGATCGCGGACAATCAATTTTCTGAAAAGTCGGTTCCGGCATCGCCGGAACCGACTTTTTTTTGCATTCCCATCCACATCAAAACTGCTTGCGCACAAGAGAGGCCATTTCACGGCTCAAATCGACAATTGTTCTACTTAGCGCCGCCACCATGGCGTCATACTGCTTGTCCGCCACCGGCGCGGCCAAGGTGATATGACGCACCAGAAGAGATTTGTCATGACCCTGCCGCCGCAAAACCCAGCGCACATTTAAAAGCGCGTCGCCGCCGGGGGTGACATCGAAACGCAACACGGCCACCTCGATCCGCAACGCCGGGGTCTGCCCCGGTCGCCAGGGATGGACAACCGGCTGACTTTCCGGCAGCAGGACCTTCAGGTTTTCGGCCAAAACCCGCTTGAAGTTGACATCGAGCGGTTCAGCCCAACGGGCAAAAGGGGCACGGTGGTATTCGTTGCGGTGCAAACGGACGACCAGATGGGGGCGATCCAGATAGTCCGGCAGGGTCAACGGCCCGATACCGATAGACACCGGCGTGTCGACGGCATCGCGTTGAGCCGGATCGATATCATCGGCCAAAGAATGCAACATGTAAAACCTGGTGGTTTGACGGGTCCCTTGCCCCAGATTCAAACAACCGCTCACAATCAGGCTCAGACACAGGCACAATCCTGACAGCCGGACGACCCACACCTGCTGGCGATGTTTTGGCGACAACAGCATCACTTCCCTCCGGTTCCGGCCTGTTGCAGTTCAACAGCGGTTTTGCCGCGCAGCAGCACATCCGGCCGCTGCTCGATGGCATCGGCCAGCACGCGCAAAGAACGGGCCGCCGCCGTGAATTCCTTAAGCGCAAGGCCCAGTTTATATTGAAACGTCGAGTCCTCGGTCACCAGGCTGTTTACACCGGCAATGGTGCGCTGCAGATCCGTCAAGGCATCACGGGCCGCTGTCAGCGTTTTTTCCGCCTCGCCGGCGATACGCCCGGCAGCCCCCTTTTCCAAGGCAAACGTCCGGCCGACCTGATCCATGGCCTCCCGGCCGCTTTCAAGGGCGGCATGCAGCCCGGTTTGCAGCGGTTGAATCTGCGCATCCGCATTTTTAACCAGATGCCGGGCATCGGCGACCAGATGGTCAAAACTATCCAGCACCCGGTCTGTCTTGCCGATGGTCCGGTTCAAGGCCGGCACAACCTGCCGGATGTCGGGCGAGTTGACAAACCGCTCGATCCCCTCCAGGGCCTTGGCCGCTTTTTCCAGAATACTTTCAATCGGAAACTTTTCAATGGCCTCGGAAATCTCTTCCATGGGCGAGGCCACCGTCGGCAATTCCTGGATATCCAAATCCGCGCCGATCAGTTGAATCGGCTTGTGCGGATAAAAATCGAGCTGCACAAACAACTGGCCGGTCACCAGACTTTGCACCTGCAATTGCGCCTTGAGCCCCTTTTGCTCCACCAGTCGCCGCACGGTTTCATACTGCTCGGCTTTTGATTCGGCCTGTGGGGCCGCCTTGCCGCCGAACTCCCGGAAGCGCTGCGGATCGATCTCAACAATCACCGGAATGCGAAACACCATGGTGTTGCGGTCGAACTCCAGGCGCACATCGGTCACCGCGCCGATCTTTACCCCCTTGAACATCACCGGCGCCCCGATATTCAACCCTTTGACCGACTCCTGAAAAAACAACACCAGTTGGCGTTGCGGGGAGAAAAATCCCCGGCCGGCACCGAACAGCAACACGCTGATGACGGCCAACACCACCGCGCCGACAACAAACGCACCGATGGCCGCAGGACTGACTTTTTTCTTCATCCGTCTTCTTCCCCCCGTGTTAAAAAAGCACGCACCCGTGCATCCCGGCTGGCCGCGAGCAAGGCATTGGGATCTCCGCCGGCGATCATGGTGCGCGACTGCGGGTCCAAAAAAACCGAATTGGAACCGATAGCAAAAATACTCGCCAGTTCATGCGTAACCACCACCACCGTGGCCCCCAGGCTTTCACGCAGTTGCAGAATCAGGTCGTCCAGCCGGTGGGCGCTGACCGGATCGAGCCCGGCCGAAGGTTCATCAAAAAAAAGAATTTGCGGATCGAGCGCCATGGCCCGGGCCAGCCCGGCCCGCTTGCGCATGCCGCCGCTGATTTCGGACGGAAAATACGACTCAAAGCCGGCCAGACCGACCAACGCCAGCTTCACGGCGACAATCTCCCTGATCTGGGCCGGCCGCAAATCAGTATACTCCTCCAACGGCAGCGCCACGTTCTGCGCCAGGGTCAGGGAACTGAACAAGGCCCCGCTTTGAAAAAGCACCCCCACATTGCGCATGATATCATTTTGCTTCGCAAAATCGCTGCCCCAGAAGTCGACCCCGTCATACACCACCTGCCCCCTGGCCGGGGCTTTCAACCCCACCAGATGCCGCAGTAAAGTACTCTTGCCACAGCCGCTGCCCCCCATGATGACAAAAATATCACCTCGTTGGATCGTAAAATTCAGACCCCGCATGACCACAAAATCACCATAGGCCATGGTCAGGTTCACAACTTCAATAAGCGGCTTTAAAAAGGACACGGACTAAATCCCCAACGTATTATAAACCACCGTCATCACCGCATCGCTGACAATAATGAGCACAATGGCCGTAACCACGGCCGAGGTGGTGGCATCCCCCACGGCCGAAGCGCTGCGGCCACATTGCATGCCGCGCATGCAACCGGCCACGGCAATCAGAATTCCGAAAAGCACACTTTTGATCAGACCGGTGCCGAAGTCCCATAGCTCCACGGCCTCGCGGGTTTGATTAAAATAAGCCAACGGGGAGATATCCAACGTGACGATTCCCACCAGCGCACCGCCGACAATACCCAGAAAGTTGGCATACAAACACAACAACGGCATCATCAGCATCAGCGCCAGCATGCGGGGCAACACCAGGTATTCCATCGGCGCAATCCCCATGGTCTCCAGGGCGTCGATCTCTTCATTGACCTGCATGGTGCCCAGTTGAGCGGCATACGCGGCCCCGGTCCGCCCGGCCATAATAATCGCCGCCATCATGGCACCCATTTCCCGCGCCATGCCCAGACCGACCAGATTGGCCACATAAATCTGGGCACCGAACATTTGCAGTTGGACCGCCCCCACAAAGGCGAGAATCAAGCCGACCAGCACACTGATCAAAGTGACAATCGGCAGGGCCCGCACGCCACATTCCTGGATATGCAGGGCCAGATCCGTTTGCCGAAAACGCGCCCTGCCCCCGGGCAACCGCAGCATTGCCGTAAATGCGGCCCCGATAAACGTCAACGTTTCAAATCCGGCGGTTTTAAAGGCCAGCGCCCGAACGCCGACGCGGCTCAACACCGATTCGCGCGCATCCTGACGGCGGGCGTCTGTCTTTTCCGGCACAGCCGTTGCCAGCGCCAGCAGTTTGGCCAGGCCTTCCGGTATACCGCCGGGATCAAATTGAATCTGCATCCGGGTGCAGAACTTCTTAAGATTCACCAAAAAGGCGAGCAGGCTGCTGTCCCAGCCCTCAAGGCGGTGACTGTCAAAAAAAAGGGTTTTGATGTCGGAAGGGGGGCCGATCTGCCGGCCGATGGCCTCCACCGAGGGCTGCGAGGCTGCAACACGCCAGCAGCCGCCCAGGTGCACGCACAACACCCCTTGCGCGGGGCGACTCACTTCGATTTGGGCACGGTTATCCGGCATAGCGGCAGAAAAACACTTTTTTTTACTATATTTTCAAATGATTGTAGGCTCACTATTGCCCGTCGGCATCGATTTGTCAACATCCTTGCCGGATCAGACCAGGGTAACCGCATTTGGAAATCTGGAGCGTAAAAAAGGTTAATGACGTTTTGACTCTGGCCTCCTGCTTCCGCCGGGGTGACGCGGATAAGGTACCCCTTTACCCGACAGTCCCGGATCACGTACACGGCAGATCCGGGAGTCCGAAATAAAAACAAAAAAACATTTGTCACCCCGGCGAAGGCCGGGATCCAGAGTCAAACGATATTAACCTTTTTCACGCCCCCTTGGCGAGCACCCTGCCATTGCCACAGCCGGATCAGACCGGAAATTGTTGCAACCATTTGACGTACCAAACACACGGTGTTACTTTGATAGTGCCCATCCGGGAATAGCATCTTTGGGCCCCTGGCGGCGTTCTCGCATTTTTAAAATCCTCGAAATAGCGCGCTATGCCTGCGGTTTTAAAAATGCTCGGGCCTTGCCAGGAACCAGAATCTACTCTTTCCGGATGGGCACTTGATAAAAACATAAATCAACCCCCAACAGACAGGCGGATCGTTGACCACCCCAAACGACATCCAAATCACCATCCAAAACAAAATCAGCGAAATTACGCTTTTGCATGAGTGTCTGACCGCATTTGGCCAGCAACACGGTGTCCCCAACCTGATGATCAAGGAAGTCATGTGCGCCTTGGAAGAAATCGTGGCCAATATCATTCACTATGCCTACGACGATACCGCCGAACATCAAATTGCGGTGGCCATCGATTTTAACGGCCGGGCGCTAAAACTGGCGATCACCGACGACGGCAAACCGTTCAACCCCCTGGATTTCCCCACGCCGGATGTATCCCAATGCTTCACCGAACGCGAAGACGGCGGCCTGGGCATCCACCTGGCGCGCAACCTGGTGGATCTGATCCAGTACTGCGCCGCGCAGGGTCAAAACCGGTTGACCCTGGTGAAAAATCTTCCTGTCAAGGATTAACGCCGGCGATACGCGCATTTGGAAGGAGGCGAAATGGCATTCACGGTGAAAACCAAAGAGAAAAAACCCGGTGTCCATCTTGTTTTTCCGGTCGGTTCATTGGATACAAACACCTATTCACAATTAGATGACGCCATCGCGCAAGTGATGCTCGCCAAACCGGCCGTGATCGTGTTCGACCTGGAAGAACTCGATCACATCACGAGCATGGGTATCAGCGTCGTCCTGAAAACCATGAAGCAAATGAAGCAAACGAACGGCAAAGTCCGCTTTATCAACTTTCAGCCCCAGATCAAAAAAGTCTTCGACATCATCAACGCCCTGCCGTCCCTGAAGATATTCACAAGTATCCGCGAGATGGACCAATACCTGGAAAGCATGCAACAAAAAATAGCGCCGTAAAAGGTATATTGACAAAGTACATCGCACCGCAACGCCGCATGGAATTGATACCGGGCGCAATTCCTGCCCCTCAGGGCCCGCGCAAAAACCAACGCCAACAGCGTCCGGCCAAGGAGCGCAACCCCATGCCGACCCGCAAATTCATCACGTGCGCCCGCGCAATTCTGCCGTTGCTGGTGCTGCTGAGCACCTTGCACGTGTCAACAGGTCACGCCGCCCGACCGGCGACCCAACAACCGGCCCGGTCCACGGCCGAACAGGCGCCGGACCCGGCTTTATCCGATTTTGACCCCGCGAACGACCACGGCGAGCTGGCCGGCGCCATCAACACCTTCAAGGAGAGCTTGCGCACCATCAAATCGCGGTACATCGATTTCACCACCCACCTAGGTCCGGAAATCCACACCATGACTGCCACCGTCCGCCTGCTCCTGAGCGGCGAAGCCCAGCAATTATGGGTGCTCGGGGCGATCGCGCTGCTGTTCGCCATCGGCCTGGTCTTTTTTCTACTCGTCAAACAACTATTACGCCGCCGCTACGAGGCGCTCACACGTCCCGGCAGCATGTCGTTGCCCGTTCGCCTGGGGCGCCTGAGTCTGCTGGCCGGGCTCGACTTCATCTGCCTGTTTGTCTTCAGCGCCGTTGTCGTCACCCTGTTCTTTATCTTCACCGAAGGCTACCGCATCGGGCGGTTGATCTTCGCAACCTACTTTATCGCCTCGTTGATCGTCATGGGGGTTCACCTGAGCGGCCGCTTTATCCTGGCGCCCCGCACCGCCCACCTGCGCCTGCTCCCGCTGTCCGACCACGAAGCCCAATTTTATTTTCGCTGGCTGATCGTCATTGCCGGCGTCGCCGCCCTGGGCTGGTTGACCTGCGGCTTTATCCGCATCAACCTGTTCATCCCGTCGCTGCACCTGGCCATGATCGGCATGATCGGCTTGATGATCAGCCTGATGCTGATCATCATGATCCAACAACAAGCCGGCCCAATTGCCGCCAAATTGCGCGCCAACGCACCGGAGCACTCCCTGCGCCGTCACATGGCCGGCATCTGGCACCAGCTCGCCACCGCCTACGTGATCGTCTTCTGGTGTGTCTGGATGGCCGGTCTGATCATCTTCGGCCACCAACTCATATTACCGGCCGTGGCCACCCTGGTCAGCATACCGATTTTTTTGTGCGTCGACTGGCTGGTCCAACACCTACTCACCGGCCTGTTCACTTACATCGACAAGGACCAATCCGCCGACCGGCCCCAAGACGGCCCGAGCGAAGCTACCGGGCCCTTGCCCCCGCAACCCTGCAACCAATATGAAAACCGCGCCAAAGCCGCCTTGAGCGCCAGCCTGCGCTGGGTCACCGTGGCCGTGCTTTTCTTCTGGCTCATCGGCTTGTGGGGCATCGAACTGCCATTGGGCAAAACCGTTTCCCGCGCCCTTTTGAGCATTTTACTGACCATACTGACCGGCTATATCGTCTGGCAACTCATCAAGCTGCCCATCGAACGCAAACTGCGCGAAGAACTACCCGACGAGGATGAAGAAATGGAAGAAGGCGGCAGCGGTGGATCACGCATCGGCACGCTGTTGTTGCTTTTAAAAAAATTTCTCGCGGCGGTCCTGCTGGTTATGGTGGTGCTGGTGGCCCTGGCCTCTTTAGGTATCAACATCGGCCCCTTGATCGCCGGCGCCGGCATCGTGGGTGTGGCCATCGGCTTCGGCGCCCAGACCCTCGTAAAAGACATCATCTCCGGGGTCTTCTTCCTGATCGACGATGCCTTTCGCGTGGGCGATTACGTCGACACCGGCGTAGCCAAAGGCATGGTGGAGCACATCTCGTTGCGCTCCTTCAGGTTGCGCCATCCGCGCGGCATGGTCCACACCATCCCCTTTGGCGACATCAGTTCCGTAACCAACTACAGCCGCGACTACATCATCACCAAACTCGACGTACGCGTCCCCTTTGACACCGACATCGATCTGGTGCGCAAAGTCGTCAAGAAAATCTACAACGAATTCTTAAACGATGAAAACCTGGCGCCCAAACTACTAGGCAAGCTCAAATCCCAGGGCGTGCGGGAACTCGACGATTCAGCCCTGGTCATCCGGGTGAAATTCAAAAGCGTGCCCGGCGAACAATTTATCTTAAGACGCGAAGTCTTCCGCCGCCTGCAGGAAGGCTTCAAAGAAAAAGGAATCGAATTCGCCGCCCGCAAAGTGCATGTGGCCCTGCCCAACGACACCGGCACCCCCCAAATCCCCAGAGAAATACTCCAGGAAGCCGGCGCAGCCGCCGCAACACTGCAAAACGATTCAACCCGGCCCGACAAGCGTTAGCCCGTGTCCATCCGCAAACAGCCTCTTTTGGTCCCCGGCGGCGTTCTCGCATTTTTAAAATCCTCGGGCCTTGCCGGGAACCAAAATTTACGATTAACCCGGCAATAAAATACCTTTAAAATCGTGATTCCGGCGAGCGCCGGAATCAAGCGTCAATTCTGGATGCCGGATCAAATCCGGCATGACGAGGG
>JANQIE010000129.1 GCA_028282295.1 Desulfobacterales bacterium
GCTGTTGTCGAATTCAGTGCTACGCTTTTATGCGCGCATAGACCAACCACAGGAGCAGAACCGCACTGAACAGCAGGCTGAGCTGGACAAAAAACGCGAATCCAGTTTGAACCTGCGGTGGTGCGCATGCTTGGCCAGTTGCGTCAATAAAACAACCGCCGCCACCGCCACCACCACCACCACCGGAGGTGCTGAGGGTGCCTGCCTGTCTCAATGCGCCGTTGGCGTTCACCCGTCCGCCGCTGGCCACCAGATTGGTCAGACCGGGCACCGGATCAACACTGTTCTCGATGGCGGCCTTGATTTGCGAACTGTTCAAAGATGGATACTCGGATTTAATCAGGGCCGCGATCCCTGCGACCATGGGGGCCGCGAACGACGTGCCGTCCCAGTAGGCATAAGTGGCGGAGTCATTGGTTTCCACAACAACGTCGTCGATGAACCAGCCCTTGGCTGTGTCGCCATCGGCGTTGCTGGTGAACCGGAAGCGAAAATAGACCGTGCCTTGTCCGTCATAGGTGCCCAGATCAACGGTTGCCGTATACCAGCCGGAATCCAGGTCGCCTGAAACGCCGCTTGTGAATTTGCTGTAGGCCGGATTCGGGTTGTTGTCGAATAAATTGACGACCAGGTTGGTCCAGTTGATGTCGTCGACCGACGCTTCGACATAAAGCAGATCGCCCGTGGCTGAAATCCCCCGTATTTTGAATTGCAACAGGGCGCCGGTTTCGGTGCTTAGATCGATCGCCGGTGACCGGGCGTAGTGATCGGCGTTGTCAACATAGTCGGCGCCGTCACTATCGGTGAGAGAGAAAGCGCCACTGACACTCGTTTCGTTGGTTGTACGCCAGTTGCCGTTGTTGGTATTGCGCACCCAGTTGTTACCGTCAAGATCGTTGTCGTCGAAATCGTAATTGTAATGGTCGGCGCGCGTTGTAAAGGTGCTGAGAATGTTCTTACCGGGTGCACCGACATCGACGCTGGCAAAGCCGTAATTGGAAAACGACGTCTTGGCGTCGTCCTGATCGGTTGCGGCAACGGCGATGATATTGGGCAAATCAAAACCGGCCGGATAGACCGGCACGGCGTCGTTGTCGGCGTTGTCGTTGCCGGCCGAGCAGACGAACAGCGCCGGAGAGTTCGCCATGGCGGTTTCCAGTAGCGAGTTATTGCCCGGTCCGCCGAAGCTGCAATTGACAATATCGGCGCCGGCATTGTCAGCGCGCTCGATGGCGTCGATGAGGTCGGAGTCGAAACCACCCCCGTGAACATTCAAAAAGCGTAGCGGCAATATTTTAACCTGCCAGGCCACACCGGCAACACCGGTACCGTTGTTGCCGGCGGCCGCAATGATTCCGGCGATGAACGTGCCGTGTCCGTCCTGATCCATCGGGTCGGCATCGTTGCTCAGCAGATCAAAACCGGCAAGCATGTTAGCCTGCAGATCCGGGTGATCATAGTTCACCCCGGAGTCGATCACCGCCACCGTCACGCCGGTTGAACCGGTGGAAACATTCCACGCCTGCAATGCGTCCATGTCGGCGTCATTACTGCCGGTTCGGTCGAACACAAACTGTCCGGTATTGTGCAGGGCCCACTGCTCCCCTAAAAACGGATCATTGGGTATCAAGGCGGCGCGACGATAGTAGTTCGGTTCGGCCGACTCGACATCCGGATCCTGGCGATAGAGCGCCAACGCGTCGGTTACGGTCATATTTTTCGGTAACTTGACCCGGTCGATATCATTGCGCTTGAATTGCTGCACCGTGGCCGCTTTCCAATATTGCTTGTAAAAGGCGCGTGCCGCGTTTTTACCGCCGGCCCTGTATTTGACAAGGATCTCGCCGGGTTTGTAGGTGTTGGCCCAGGCGATGTTTACCGGTAGCAGGATGATTAAAAGAAGAATGCCGATGCGAATCGACATCAATGAATGGTTGGAGGGGGTGTGTCCGGTTGAAACAAACGTGCGTGCGGTGTCCATTGTTGATAGTGCTTTCGAGGTCGGTTTTCAAGTCGTATGCAAATACGGTTTTCTAATGCTATAAAAATGCGTTTACAATAGTCATTCGGACAACAACATTTGTGCCCGTTTATCGAGATCTTCGGCAAGTTAACCGAAATTCAGTTGAAATACAAGTCCCTGTTCATTTTTTTTGCACATTGAAAGATAAAGAAGCCCCGCTGAATTAACCGTGGGGCCTCTCCATTTAAAGATTTACAGTGTTCGGCAATTATTCTTCGGGTTCAACGTCACTGGGGGAAATAAATTTCACGTTGGCGCGCCAGTTATCCAGAAAGCGATTCAGGGCGACCCGCTGGGTGTCGTCCAGCATGGAAGGCTTTTGCCATTGCGCACAATTGGCCGTGTTGTTTTTGATCGGCTCGACATAAACAATTTTCAGCAATGTATTGCCTTCACCACCGATAATTCGTCCCAGGCGTTTGATCAGCACGCAATCGCCGTCTTCGTTCTCGCTGGTCCAGACGCCGTATTGGTAGCGTGCTCCCTGGTGTTCTTCATAACCCCCATCGATAAGATTGGTGATGCCGGTGTTAAGGGTGGGCATCCAGTAGCCCTCGTTCAGGCGGGTTATGGTGATATTTAAAATGGTTTTGTTCAGGCGATCGCCAAAAATATACCGGTCCTGGCTATGCCGGGTACCGGTCATGCGATTGACATAAAAACCAAAATCGCTCGATTTTTGATTGTCGATATACTCAAACCCCGGTGCCACCTCTATCGCCAATTTGGGATAACTTGAGTAAAATTTGTTGTTTACGACGCCCCGTTTTGTTTCCATCGACACGCAACCACTCAACAACCCCGCAATCAAAACTACAATCCATCCATACCTGTTCATTTTACATGCTCCTTATGCTTATGCTTCTGATAAATTAAAAGAATTCGGTAAGTACTACATATAGGGTAACGATGTCAACCGTCAGGGTGAGGCTGCTTTGCCGCGGTGCTTGTAATTTGCCCTGCCGGGTTGTGCGATCGTGGTAACTTTAGTTGCCAGTTTTGGCCGTATTTCCAGGGATCCGAACCTCATATTCAGGGATTCCCTGATTTACATCAAAAACAAGATCAAATATTAACCCGGCAATAAAATACTTTTAAAATTGTGACTCCGGCGAGCGCCGGAATCAAGCGTCAATTCTGGATGCCGGATCAAGTCCGGCATGACGAAGGCTTACATATTTAGT